>JAICVV010000097.1 GCA_025935155.1 Alphaproteobacteria bacterium | reverse complement strand
GGCGGTATGGAGGGCGCGGTCGGCGCCTATTGGGGCCTGTTCGATGCTGAGGGCCACCCCAAATTCACCTTCACCGGCATGCTGCGCAATTTCCCGCAGTGGCGCACCTACGCATTTCTGGCCGGCATATTTTCGCTTCTGCTGGGATTGCTGATCCTCAGCAGAATGCCGCGTGTGCGCCAGCCGGGCTATCTTGTGATGGGCGCGCTGGTCGCGCTGATCACCACCGGATTGCTGGTGCTGCTGGACGCGACAAGTCTGGAATACATCGTGCCCAGCGATCTGGCCGTGATCTTCGCCATGGTGCCGCTGATTCTGCTCGCGGCCATCGTGATTCTAACGGAAGGAATCGAGCTGGTGGCGAGCCTGTGGCGCATGGAGCGCCGCGCCGTTGCTGCCGCTATCCCAGTAGAGGCACCGTTCGTTTCAATTCACGTGCCCACCTACAACGAACCGCCGGCTATGGTGATCGAGACGCTGAACGCGCTGTCGCGTCTCGATTACGAAAATTTTGAGGTCGTCCTGCTCGACAATAACACACCGGACGCTTCTGTCTGGCGGCCGGTTGAGGAGCATTGCGCCACGCTTGGCGCACGCTTCCGCTTTTTCCATCTGGATGGTGTGCGCGGCTACAAGGCCGGCGCGCTGAATGAGGCATTGGCGCGCACCGACGATCGCGCGCAGTTCATCGCCGTCATCGATAGCGATTACCAGGTGGAACCGTTCTGGCTGCGCCGCGCCGTGCCATACTTCGCGGCGCCAGAGATGGCGCTGGTGCAAGGCCCGCAGGATTATCGCGACGGCGCGGAGAGCACATTCAAGTCGATGTGCTACGAGGAATATCGCGGCTTTTTCCATATCGGTATGGTGGAGCGGAACGAAAGCGACGCCATCATCCAGCACGGCACCATGACGATCGTGCGGCGCAGCGCTTTGGAAAAGGTGGGCGGCTGGAGCACCTGGTGTATCACCGAAGACACCGAGCTCGGCCTCAAGCTGTTCGAGGCTGGCTTTGGCGCGGCTTATATCCCCGAAAGCCTTGGCAAAGGACTGACACCCGACACGCTCGGCGCATTCATGACGCAGCGTTATCGCTGGGTATATGGCGCGATGCAGATCATGAAGCGCCACGCCGGTCCAATTTTCTTCGGCGGCCGGAAGCTGCGCTGGGCGCAGCGCTACCATTTCCTCAGCGGCTGGCTGCCGTGGATTTCGGATGGGCTGGCGCTGATCATCACCCTGTTCGCGCTGGTATGGACGGTGTTGATGGCGGTGGCGCCGCGCCATTTCGATGTGCCGATGATGGCGCTCTCCGGCGCTGCTATTGCGCTGTTCGCGGCCAAGAGCGCGAAAACCTTGCTGCTTTATCCGAAGAAGGTGCGCTCCGGCGTGAAGGGCGCGCTGTACGCGTCCATTGCGGGCCTGGCGCTGACGCACACCGTGGCGAAGGCGATGTGGACCGGTCTCTTCACCTCGAAGAAGCCGTTCCTGCGCACGCCGAAGTGCGAGGATGCCGCCTCGCTTGGACAAGTGCTGCGGCTGGCGTGGCAGGAAACCGGGCTGCTGGCGCTCGGCATGCTGGCTATCGTTGGCATGATGATCGGGCGCGGCTTCGACGATCCCGCTGCAATCCTGTGGATGTGCATGCTGGCGATCCAGAGCCTGCCCTATCTCGCCACTGCGGTAACCGCGCTGATGAGCGCGCGCTCCAATCTCCGCGAGCCGGCGGCGGCGATCATGGTGCCGCTTCCTGTGCCCGCGCCGGATTCGAAACCCGTTCTGCCCAAGGCAGCCTAGCGCCGGGTAGTCAGATACTAACCACCTTCCCGGGGTTCAGGATGTTGTTGGGATCGAGCGTTCGCTTCAGCATGCGCATGGTTTCAATCTCCGCGGCGCTCTTGTAGCGAAGAATTTCCTCGGGTTTCATCACACCGATACCGTGCTCGGCGCTGATCGAGCCGCCGAATTCGTGCACGATGTCATGCACGATCCGGTTGATCTCCTCCCAGCGGGCAAGAAAGGCCGTGCTGTCGCCGCCTTTCGGCACACTGAAATTGAAATGGATATTGCCATCGCCCAGATGTCCGAATGGCACGGGCCGCACGCCCGAAACGCGTCTCTCCACTGCCGCCATGCCGCGCGCAAGGAAATCCGGTATTGCGGCAATCGGCACGGACACATCGTGCTTGATTGAGCCGCCTTCGAACTTCTGTGCTTCCGATATGCTCTCGCGCAAACGCCACAGCGCGGCGCGTTGTGCTTCGCTGGCTGCAATCACTGCATCCGTCGCAATGCCGTTTTCCGTTGCAGCGGCAAGACATCGCTCCATGGTGTTCTGCAATCCCGAATTTGCGCCGCCGGTGGCTTCGGCGAGAATGTACCAGGGCGATCTCTCCTGTAGCGGATCGCTCGTTTGCGGGACGTGCGCCAGCACCATCTCCAGCCCGATGCGCGGGACAAGCTCGAAAGCAGAGAGAAGTCCGCCGGTTTCCTCCTGCATCCGGTGCAACAGCGCGATGGCGGATGTCACGTCCGGCACGGCAAAAAACGTGGCGGCCCGTTCCACCGGTTTCGGAAACAGTTTCAGCGCGGCAGCGGTGACGATGCCCAGCGTGCCTTCCGCGCCGATGAACAGCTGCCTCAAATCGTAGCCGGTATTGTCCTTGCGCAAGGCTCGCAGGAGATCGAGCACCCGGCCATCCGCCAGCACGACCTCCAGCCCCAGCACCAGCTCGCGCATGTTGCCGTAGCGGAGCACATTCATGCCCCCGGCATTGGTCGAGACGTTGCCGCCGATAGTGCAGCTGCCTTCCGACGCCAGGCTGAGTGGAAAATAGCGATCTGCCTTCGCTGCCGCCTCGTGCAGTTGGGCAAGAATGACGCCCGCTTCAGCGATGACAGACATTCCATATGCGTCAACACTCCGGACGCGGTTGAGCCGTAGCAGGCTGAGCAGAACTTCGCCGTCAAACGAAATTTGGCCGCCGACCAGGCCAGTATTGCCCCCCTGTGGGACAATCGGTGTGCGCGTCTCGTTGCAGATGGCAAGAATGCGGCTCACCTGCGCAGTGGTTTGCGGTTTCAGCAGGAGCGTCGAACGGCCCTGATATTTGCCGCGCCATTCGACGAGATGCGGCGCAATCTCCTGCGGGTCTCCTGTGAAGCCGTTCGAGCCGACCGCTTCCTTCAAGCGTGCAGTGACATCGGAACCAATACTCACGCTGCATTCCTCGGCGCAGCGGCTCGGCGCAATCGATCGTTGATCGCCTCGCCAAGGCCGCGCTCCGGAATAGGCATCGCAGCAATGCGTCCTGTACAGTTCGCATCCAGCTCACGTAGCATCGCAAACAGGTTCGCCGCGGCTTCGGTCAGATCGGCGGATGGGCTGAGGTTTCGCACGACGGCAGCATCCGGCACCTCAGGCCCGAACGCCAGAAGCGCTTCACCCTGCTGTAAATCGCTTACATTAAGACGGAGCGCGGAGCGCGGCGCATAGTGACTTGCCAGCTGCCCGGGCGAGGCGATCCGATCTGATGGTCGCGCAGCAAGCGGCCCGGCAACGGACTCGATTTCCTCGCGGGCAATCGCCCCCGGGCGCAACAACGTCGCGCGCCCGTCATCAAAACCGACGACCGTCGACTCAATGCCACGCGGGGTCGCTCCGCCATCCAGCACAAGCGTTACTCGGGCACCCAAATCCTCGGCTACATGCGCGGCCGTTGTCGGGCTCACATGGCCGGAACGATTGGCGCTGGGCCCCGCAATCGGCAGCCCGCTTTCCGCTAAAAGCTGCTGTGCCACAGCGTGCGCGGGAACGCGCAGCGCAACGGTATCCAATCCCGCACTTACCAGGAGCGACAGCGGACAATCGGGTTTGCGCGGCAGCACCAGTGTCAGCGGCCCAGGCCAGAAATGCTGTGCGAGCTGCTCTGCAATCGGCGTGAGTTCGGCAAACGATTGTGCCTGTTCGGCCCCACCCAAATGCACGATCAGCGGATTGAAATGCGGCCGGCCTTTTGCCTCAAAAATAGCCGCAACTGCACGGTCGTTTGTCGCGTCCGCGCCAAGGCCGTAAACCGTTTCCGTGGGAAAGGCGACCAAACCGCCGCCTCGCAAACTCGCCGCCGCGCGCGCAACCTGCTCCACATCCGCGGGGATCACGATCGACATGTCGTTCGAAACCATTGGCGCACTGTAGAAAGTATCGCACCAATGCCAAAATATCTCACGCGGAGATGCGGGAGACGCGGAGGACAAGATATCGCTTCGCGCTTCCGCCATGCCAATTTTCAAGGTGCTTTGGTCGCTGTCAGGTCAATATTAACCGTCACCTCATGCGCCACCGGATCGGGCTTTTCCCATTCGCCGGTCCCCACATGAAAATCGGTGCGCATCACCTGCGTCTTTCCCACCACGTGGGCCGTGTTCCCGGCCAGGGTGAGCGCGAAGGGCAGCGTGACCGGCCGTGACACACCTTTGATCGACAGCGTGCCCACCGCCACATAATCGTTGCCAGTCTTGTGTGTGAAAGCAGTCGTGCGGAACAGCGCCGTTGGAAATTGCGAAGAGGCAAACCCTGCGGCGCCTTTCACGCCACCGTCCGTCTCTGAATCCCCCGAAACCTCGCTGCCAGTGTCGATGGTGATAATAGCGTGTGAATGGGAAATATCTGCTGGGTCGAAATCGATATCGGCCTTCCAGGCACGGAACATGCCGACGAACGGCTCTCCACCCCAGTTCACCGTGAAGCCGAGTTTGCTTTTCGCCACGTCCACACTCCAATGCTGCGCAGCGAAAGCAGGAACATTCAGCAGCCCCCAGATGGCAAAGCAAACCGCAGCGCGCTTCATGTCCCCTCCACCGTGGACCACGGCCACATGCGGCGGAGAACATCGTCGCGCCGGAAAAACTGGTGATACAGCGCCGCTGCAATGTGCAGCACAAGCAGAATGGCCGTCGCATACGCCAGGTTCTCATGCCATTCGTGAAACATGTGGGAATTTGCCACTTTTGCAGCGTGGGGCTGGCTGGCGAGGAACGGAATATTGGGCCAGCGAAACAGCCAGAAATAGAATGTCGGATTGCCTCGTGGCGACGAAGAAACCCACGCCCATCCCGCCAGCGGAATTCCGATAATCAACGCATAGAACAGATAGTGCGTGCCGCGCGCCAGAACGCGCAGTGGCAGGCTCATTCCGGCCGGAAGCGGCGGGATAGGATTGGCCACGCGCCACGCCAGCCGCAGCACACTTAAAATCAGGATGGTCAGTCCCACCGATTTGTGAAACTGAACGGCGCTGACGTGCCACCACGCATCGTCCGGCAGCACGTTCGCGAGCAGAAATCCACTGCATAAATTTCCGATAAGCAGCAGCGCGATCAGCCAATGCAGCGTCATCGCCACCGTGCCGTAACGTATCCGCGTGTTGGCTGCTGCCGCCATGCTGCGGGCTCTCCCTGATGTTGAAGACATAATGGACAAGCGGCCTGCTTGTGCAAGGGCGGCGGGCGGTGCGCTATCCCGCGCGGCTTGCGGCGCATTACGGCGCCGGATATCTGACCTGTCCGATTGCTGGACCTCCTACGGCGAACATTCCGACCGTATGAAATGCTCTAGTACGGAATCTCTGCAACCGTGTGCAAAGCGTGCGTGGCGGTGCACACGATCAGGCGGACGGCGGAATTTGCAGCGTGCCATGCGGCCTGTTGCATCTGGGCCGGCGCAGTGTGAGTTGGCTGGGTGCTGACCGCGTGCGCCACGTGGCTTCGGCCCATGCCGCTACCGGCAAAAGCCAATCCAACAGCGACCACCACGATTGCCAGTTTAGCGAGATAATAACGACGATCCATTTCGCGACCTCGACGATGAATCGACGGCTGTAAGTTAGCATTTATTTCTTCGGCGGCCAATCATGACTGCTATGAAATGGCTGCAATCTCACGTCTTGGTGAACATGGAGCGGAAACGCCGGTGCCAAGCAAAGCTCCTGACCGCAGCGTTGTTTTCCGCTTCGTTCGCGGCCTTTTGCCTATCCTCGCCAGGGGCCGCCGGCCGAGTGCCTGCATGCCTGCCGAACGTTGCCGGCATCGGAAGGGCCGCCAAGGTCGAGGACAATGGTGTCCTCGTTTTGGACGGTCATCGAACTGTCAGGCTGGAGGGGCTGCTCTGGCCCACTGAGCGCGATGGAGTGCCCAGTTCGGTTGTCACCGGCTCGACGGCGGCGTTACGAATTCTGATTGCCGGACACCGGCTGGTGCTACGGGCCAAGGAACCGAGACTGGATCGCTATGACCGGCTGCGCGTCCAAGCCGTGCTGGACGATGGCCGCTGGCTGCAGCGGGAGGTGCTACAGCGCGGTCTCGCGCGGGTTTCCATCGCCCCAGACCGGCCGGAATGCGCTCGCGAGCTCTACGCTGCTGAAGCAGAAGCGCGAAGCGCAGGCGCTGGCCTGTGGACGATCTCCGCCTATCGTGTGCGCACGCCCGAATCGTTGCGCTGGCAGGATCTTGGGACCTTTCAGATCGTGGAAGGAACCGTGGTGAACGCGAGGGTGAGCAGCGGCCGCGCTTACCTCAATTTCGGACGCAACTGGCGCACCGACTTCACGGTGACGATCGCGCCGGAGGACATGAAGCGCTTCAAAGCATGGAATGTCGATCCTTACAGCTACGGCGGAAAGCACGTGCGCGTACGCGGCTGGATCGACCGCCTGCACGGCTTTGAAATCGGAGCAGGCTCACCCGCACAGATCGAGGTGCTCCAATAGCAAAAGGCCCGGGTACCGGGCCTTTCACCGATTCTGGTTTTGGCTTCTGCCTTCGGATCAGGCGGCCTTCTTCAGCAGTGCGCCTTCCACGCGCTTCACTGCGGCCTGCTCATCGATACGCTCCACTGCGGCGAGTTCGCGCGCCATGCGGGCGAGCGCGGCTTCGTACAGTTGCCGTTCGGAATAAGATTGCTCGGGTTGTCCGCCGGCGCGGTGCAAATCGCGCACAACTTCCGCGATGGAAACCAGGTCGCCCGAGTTGATCTTCGCCTCGTACTCCTGCGCCCGGCGCGACCACATGGTGCGCTTGATGCGAGCGCGGCCCTTCAGCGTGTTGAGCGCGCTGGAAACCACATCCGGCGAGGACAGCTTGCGCATGCCGACAGCCTTGGCTTTCGCGGTCGGGACACGCAACGTCATCTTGTCCTTTTCGAAGGTGATCACGAACACTTCGAGCTTGTAACCGGCCACCTCCTGCTCTTCTACGCGGGTAATTTTGCCTACCCCGTGGGTAGGATACACCACGTGATCGTTCGCCTTGAACTCCAGCTTTCTGTTGGAATTGGCGGGAACCTTCTTCTTTGCAACCGAGGT
>JAICVV010000210.1 GCA_025935155.1 Alphaproteobacteria bacterium | reverse complement strand
GGACCGAATTGTAGAGCTGGCCCGCGGACTCGGGTACCGCCTCCCGGACGCCCCTGACGCCGCGGCGCTCGACGCGTTTCTGGAGAAGCGCCGCTCGGCGGAGCCCGAACGTTTTCCCGACCTTTCGCTTTCGGTCATCAAACTGTTGGGTTCGGGCGAATACTCCCTGGAGGTTCCCGGCCAGACAGTCGAGGGGCACTTCGCCCTCGCGGTCCGTGATTACACTCATTCGACCGCGCCCAATCGCCGCTTCCCGGACCTCGTTACGCAACGGCTCCTGAAGGCCGCGCTCGGCGGATATTCTGCGCCCTACAGCAACGCCGAGCTGAGCGCGCTTGCGGCGCACTGCACAATTCAGGAGGACAACGCAAAAAAGGTCGAGCGTCAGGTCAGCAAATCCGCCGCCGCGCTTCTGCTGTCTTCCCGCATCGGTCAGCTGTTTGACGGGATCGTTACCGGCGCTTCCGACAAGGGCACTTGGGCGCGAATCTCCGGTCCGGCAGCGGAGGGCAAGGTCGTCAGCGGCTTCGAGGGGCTGGATGTCGGCGATCAAGTGCGGGTCAAGCTGGTCCACACAAATGTGGCCAAAGGCTTCATCGACTTCGCAAGAGTCTCCTGAGCAGCTATCTCTGAATTCCCCCGGATTGTAGAGCCAACAACCCATGACAAAAGACAACCGCCTGCAAAGAGAATCGCCGTCGTACCGCCTGCCGGCGCTCGACCCGGACTTTCTGCTCAGCGATTGTATGCGAGGCGTCCGGTTGCAACTCGAGTACAAGAAGGCTGAAGAAATCCTGCGCGCGTGGACGGTACGCTCCACAATCGCGGTGTTTGGCAGCGCGCGCGTGCTTCCTCGCGGGAGTTCCAGCGAAGCGGCTTCCACCGCGCCGCTGCCACCCGGCGCAGAACCGCGTCCTGGGGGGCGGTCAGGCTTTTGGTACGAAGAAGCGCGCCGCTTCGGCCGCATCGCCTCCGAGCGGGGGGGCGCGCTGAACGTCAATGGCGGCGTGCGGGACAACGTCATCGCGACCGGCGGCGGCCCCGGAATTATGGAAGCCGCAAATCGCGGCGCGATGGAGGCCGGAGCGCCCAGCATCGGCTTCAATATCGGATTGCCGAGAGAACAGGAGCCCAACGCCTACACGACACCCGAACTGACGTTTCAGTTCCACTATTTTGCGATCCGGAAATTCCATTTCGCAATGCGGGCCAATGCATTGGTGATTTTCCCAGGAGGCTTCGGCACGCTGGATGAGTTTTTCGAAATCCTCACGCTGATGCAGACGATAAAGATGCCTCCCATCCCGGTGGTGCTTGTGGATGGGGGATATTGGGGCAACGTCCTCAACCTCGAATACCTCGTGCAGGAAGAGATGATTGCGCCGGAAGATCTGCGGCTGTTTTCATTTGCCGAAGATGCCGAGAGTGCCTGGTCCGAACTGGTGCGGCTTGGACTTAACACGGGTCCGCGCCCTGCCGGCTATCCTTCAATCTGCTGAAACGGCTGGCAAATGGCGGACAGGGAGAGATTCGAACTCTCGGTACCCTTGCGGGTACGCCGCATTTCGAGTGCGGTGCATTCAACCGCTCTGCCACCTGTCCGCAAGGCGGCGGAACATAGTGATGAGGCGGCCGCGCTGCAAGGCGCGGGTTCATGGCGCCCCGGCCAGCCACTCGACAGCGAAGCTGGCTTCCGGTCCGCGATGCAGCAGCGGCAGGAGTTCTTCGCCGGCGTTGCGCATCTCGGCATTGAGGGCATATGGCGGGTTGACGATCAGCAGGCCTGATGCGGAGAGATTGCCGGGCGGCTCGTTTGCGGCGCGCCCAACATCCAGCGTGAGCGAAAGAAGTTTGGAGACGCCCGCGTTGCGCAGTTCGCCGATCAGCGCATCGGCGGGCGCGTTCTCCTTCAGCGGAAGCCAGATGAGATAGATGCCGTTCGCGAAACGGCGATACGCATCGGCAAAAGCTGCGGCCACCCGATATAGCTCGTCCGCCTCTTCATAAGGCGGATCGATGAGCACGAGGCCGCGTCGTTCCGGCGGCGGCAACAGCCGCGAAAGCTGCGCGTAACCGTCGCCGGACATCGCCCGCGCGTTTGCAAACGGCGACAGGGCCGCGCGCAAGGCGGCGTACTCCTCCGGATGCTTTTCGATGGCGGCAAGCCGGTCCTGTGAGCGCAGCAGGAGATCGGAAATCAGCGGCGAGCCGGGATAGTTCTGCGCATCGAAACTGCGAACGATCTCCAGATACTTCGCCAGTGCCGGACTCTGCGCTTCATGGCCGGACAATCGTGCAACGCCTTCTTCCGATTCTCCGCTGCGCTGCGCTTCCTCAGACGAAAGATCGTAAATCCCCCGGCCCGCGTGCGTGTCGATTACGGCGAACGGCGTTTCCTTGCGGCGCAAATGCAGCAGGATCGCGACCAGCGCGACGTGCTTGTGCACATCGGCGAAATTGCCGGCGTGATAAGCATGGCGGTAGTTCATTCGCGCTTCACCCGGCGCGGCCTCGGCACCAGTTCGCCGCCGCAATTGGGGCAGATGCCGTTCATGCCGCCGCTGCATCCAGCGCAAAAGGTGCATTCATGGCTGCAGATGCGGGCCGCACCAGAGTCCGCGGGGAGCGCCGTTCCGCAGCGTTCGCATTGTTCTTTCATCTGCAAAGCCATCATCGCCTCCCTGCTGTTCGCCCGCGTTTCTCTGCTAGTAGCAGATGGTCTACCTTGTCCTGAAGGGCAAGCGCGTCAAAGGGCGCGCGCACCTTCGCGTCATTATCGAAATAGACATACACATCGCGCGCCGCGGCGTTTGCTCTTTTCGGATGCGCGCAATCGCCATCGCGCAGCTCGCGGCCTTCGCCCCACGCCACCAGCCGCTTCGCCCACAAGTCCAGCGCCTTCGATTCATAGCCGCTGGCGTAGAGCTGCTCGGAGCCGTGCAACCGGCAATAGACGAAATCTGCCGTCACGTCGAACAGCAGCGGCCAGTCCACCGTGTCCGCCACGGCCAGCGCCACATTGTGCGCGCGCAGCAGTTCGATGAATTCGCGGCAGCGGAAGCTTTCGTGGCGAATTTCCATCGCGTAACGCAACGGCCGTTTCGCATCGGCACGCAAGTAAGCGCGTCCCTCGATGCGATGATCGTGCTTGCGCGCCAGCGCCGCCGCGGCTTCCGTATCGCGCGGCAGCTTGCCGAAGAACTCCGCCAGCTTCTCCGGATTGAAGCGAAAGTTGGGCGGAAACTGCCAGAGAATGGGCCCGAGTTTCGCGCCCAATGCCAGCATCCCATTGCCGAAGAAATTGGCGAGCGGCGTATCGCTGCGATTGAGCTTCAGCATGTGGGTGATAAAGCGCGGACCTTTCACCGCAAACACGAATCCGTCCGGCGTCGCGTCGCGCCAGGCGGTGAAATACTCCGGCCGCTGCAGCGAATAGAACGTGCCGTTGATCTCCACCGTGCGGAAGCGCTGCGCGGCGAAAGCCAGCTCGTCCTTCTGGCGCAGACCTTGCGGATAAAACACGCCGCGCCAGCCCTTGTAGCGCCAGCCGGAAATGCCGATGCGGATGGCGCCGGATCTTTTCATTCCTCGCCCGCTTCACCTTTGCGTCGCGCGCGCTCGCAGCGCCGCCTCCGCCAGCGCAATCGTCCACTGCGCCGACCGTTTCAAAGCCGCAATCTTGTGCCGGAGCGCGCGATTGCGATTCGAGTGTCGGCCGGTTTTGAAACGGTTGCGGTTGCCGGGTTGACCGCCTCCTTTTCGCTTCACCACAACATCTTGTAGCTCATCAGGTGCCGAAACAGTCGAACTCAAACTTTTCGTCCTTTTTTGCGCGGCAGTTCATCCGGCTCGAGCCACGACTCATTCCGTAGCCGGCCGATGGTGCGGGTGAGGGTTTCCGATGCTTTCACCACGTCCGTGAGCGAATGGATGGTGTGCATCCGCTCCGTATCGTGCAGGTGCGGGTCGGTCGCCTGATCGGAGAGCCGCTGGACGATGCGCACGCAATCGGCCAGTTGGATGGCAAGCATGTCCGAAATGGCGAGGTGCTCAGGAACCTCGAAATCATAACGGGTGGATCGCTGCGGCGCCTCTGCGGGCTGCAAAGCCACGGGCGGCGCCGCGCTGCCTGCCCGCAGAGTTAATTCTTTGTCCATGATATTTCTCCAAGAATCGGTCACGATATAGGATTATATGGCAATATAAATCTCAGTGTCAAGAATGTTCGGCAAAAGTTCTTGTCTGCTCCCAGCGGTGCAGCTATCCCAGCATGTCCCGCACTTTGTTCGCCAGCGCCCGCATCGGGAACGGCTTCGTCAGAATCTCCATGCCGCGTTCGAGGCGCCCGTGTCCAACAGCGGCGTTTTCAGCGTAACCGGTGATAAAGAGAACCTTCAGGTCTCCACGTTTTGCGCGAACGGCATCCGCAAGCTGGCGGCCGTTCACATGGCCTGGCAGCCCAACGTCGGTGATCAGCAGATCGATCCGCT
>JAICVV010000436.1 GCA_025935155.1 Alphaproteobacteria bacterium | reverse complement strand
TGGGCCAGATCCAGCTGCTGCGCGCCAACGTGCGCAATGCGGACGATGTGGCCCGCGCGGTGGCGGATTCCGAAGCGGTGGTGAATCTGGTTGGCATCCTCAATCCGGCTGGTGGCGGGCAAGGTTTCCACGCCATCCATGTCGAGGCCGCCCGCACCATCGGGCGCGCCGCGCGCGAGGCGGGCGTGCAATCGGTGGTCCACATCTCCACGCCGGGCATCAGCCGCGATTCGGAATCGGTCTACGCCCGCAGCAAGGCGGAAGGCGAAATCGCGCTGCGCGAAGAATTTCCCGACGCCACGATTTTGCGGCCGTCGCTGGTGTTCGGGCCGGAGGATGATTTCTTCAACAAGTTCGCAAATCTCGCGCGTTTCACGCCGGCGCTGCCGCTGATCGGCGGCGGGCGCACGCGCTTCCAGCCCGTGTTCGTGGGCGACGTGGCGGAGGCCATTCTGAAGTGCATCGAGACGCCGGCGGCGCGCGGGCAAACCTATGAACTCGGCGGCCCCGCCATCTATTCGTTCAAGCAGATGCTGCAACTCATTCTGCAAGTGACGAACCGGCGGCGCCTGCTGGTGCCGCTGCCGTTTGCGTTGGCGAGCTTCGCGGGATTTTTCTTGCAGTTCCTGCCGGGAAAATTGCTGACGCCGGATCAGGTGACGTTTCTAAAAACAGACAATGTGGTGGCGCCGGACGCGCTGACGTTTGCGGATCTGGGTATCGCGCCGGAATCGCTGGAATCTGTGTTGCCCAGCTATCTCTGGCGCTTCCGCAAAAAGGGCCAGTTCGAAAATTCGGCCTATGAGCGCGTTATCGGAACGCCAGCCACGCGATTATGAGGACGAAACCGAGCGCCACGCGATACCAGCCGAACGGTTTCAGTCCGTAGCGGCTCAAGAAACCGATGAAGGTCTTTACCACGCCATAGGCGACGATGAAGGAAATCGCGAAGCCGATGGCGATGGTGGAAAGATCGCTGGCCGAGAGCAGGGCCCATTTTTTGTAAAGCTGCAGCGCGGTGGCGCCGAACATGGTCGGCACCGCGAGGTAAAAGGTGAAGTGAGCGATCGCGGCGCGCTCGATGCCGAGCAGCTCGCCGCCGAGGATCGTGGCGCCGGAGCGGGACACGCCGGGCACAATCGCCAGCACCTGACAGAAGCCGACCTGCAACGCCTTGGAGAGCGGCAGGCGATCGCCATCGTGGTAGCGCGGCTTTGGCGCGATGCGCTCGAAGACAAGGATGAGAATGCCGCCGAGCGTCATGGTGACCGCGATCACCGGCATCGCCAGTTCGGGATTGAGCAGCACGGCGTTGATCTTCTTGATCAGCATTGCACCGGCGATTGCCGCAGGCACAAAGGCGATCAGGACAGAGGCCGTGAACTGCTGCGCGTGTTTGCTCTTCGGCAAAGTGGCAAGGATGTCCGTGAACTTGCGCCAGTAGGCGGCAACCACCGCCAGTATCGCGCCCAATTGGATAACGATGGTAAAGGCTTCCCAGCGATCGCCGGCAAGGCCGAGAAGCCGCTCGGCAATCAGCAGGTGCGCGGTTGAGGAAACCGGCAGGAACTCGGTCAAGCCCTCGACAATACCGAGCAGCACCGCAATGAGAAGGTCGTGCATGAGCGTGGGAATCGCGGCGTTGCCAGCGAACGCTTAGCATGATCGCCACGATAGGTCAGGTGTATTTCAAGCCGTGCCCAGCGATACCTGCTGGAGAGACGAAAAACAGCTATCGCCGCTGTACGCGCTCACGCG
>JAICVV010000165.1 GCA_025935155.1 Alphaproteobacteria bacterium | reverse complement strand
GCCACGCATCTGGTTGTGCTGTGCCACGGCTACGGCGCCGACGGAAACGATCTCATTGGACTTGCGCCGATCTGGCAGCGGCTGATGCCAACGGTCGCCTTCGCCGCCCCCAATGCGCCGGAGCGCTGCGCAGGATCGCCTACCGGCTACCAGTGGTTTCCGATCTCGCGCCTCGATCCGCAGACGATGAACAGCGGCGTCCATTCGGCAGCGGCCGGCCTGGAAACCTTCCTCGACTCCGAACTTGACCGCCTGAAGCTTCCGCCCGAGCGGCTTGCCCTTGTGGGCTTCAGCCAGGGCACCATGATGTCGCTGCATGTGGGCCTGCGGCGGAAGGTGAAACCGGCCGCCATCGTTGGCTATTCCGGTATGCTGACCAGCACGGAAGGGCTGGACCAATACGCTCGCGAAGCGCCGCCCATCCTGCTGGTGCATGGCGATGCCGATCAGATGATCCCGATGCAATTCCTCTTTTCATCTGCCGCGGCTTTGGGAAGGGCGGGAGCCGCCGTGCAGTGGCACCTTTCGCCGCATGTTGGACATTCGATCGATGAACAGGGGCTCGCGCTCGGCGGGATGTTTCTTTCGCTGGCCTTTCGTGGGCTGCTCAGGCGACAAAGCAGCGAAATCTGTTGTTCCGTAGGCTGACTGTCGTCGTTTCGTCGAATCGCGTAACCTGGCCGCAAGCCAACCGCCTTGGCACGAACCATGGCAGCCTCTAAAGTGCGCCGCATTACGAACGGAGGTCTGGCCTTCACAGGAGAGTTGTCGTGTTAGCTGCCGCGCGATCCCCCGAAAATTGCCCGGCGCTGGTGCTGAACGCGGATCATCGTCCGCTCAGCTATTTTCCATTGTCGCTCTGGGGCTGGCAGGACGCGATCAAGGCCGTGTTCCTCGATCGGGTGAACATCCTTGCCGAATATGAGCGCGTGGTTCGCTCGCCCAGCTTCGAGATGAAGCTGCCGAGCGTGGTTTCCCTGAAAACTTACATCAAGCCGGCGCGCAATCCCGCGTTCACGCGTTTTAATGTTTTCCTGCGTGACCGCTTCGAGTGCCAGTATTGCGGTTCGCCCAGCGATCTCACGTTCGATCACCTGATCCCGCGCAGTAGGGGTGGCAAGACCACCTGGAACAATGTCGTGACGGCGTGCGCACCCTGCAATCTGTTGAAAGGGGCACGGCTCTCGCATCATATCGCGATGTACCCGCGCACCCCGCCGCATAAGCCGACCGTGCAGGAGCTGCGCGGAAACGGCCGCCGTTTTCCGCCCAACTACCTGCACCAAAGCTGGGCCGACTACCTTTACTGGGATTCCGAGCTGGAACCCTGAGTTCTGCTCTACCGTTGCGTGTGCTACGCTCGGGCGGCGATGGGACTGAAATCGAAGCAGATCGACTCCCGCGAGCGCACCAGGCGGGCGGCGCTGAATGCGCTCAAGCGCGCCCGGCGCGCTGCTGAGCGCACAGGCACTTGTTTGTCCGAGTGGGAAGGCGAATTCCTCGGCTCTGTAGAAAAGCGGGTGGAGCAATATGGCCGCGCATTCCGCGATCCTGAGAAGGGACAAGCGGGTGCTTCCTTATCCCTGCGCCAGACCGTGAAACTGAAGGAGATCGGGGCGAAAGCAAACGGAAAGGAGAAGCCGCGCGGCTTGGTCCGCCGCTAACGTTTGCGCTTCGGCTGAGATTGCTTCGCTTGCTTGGCCGCCAGCTCCTCGACCAAATTCAAAACGCGCTTGCGCGCTTTCAGATCGGAAATCCGTTGGAAACCGGCGATCAGGTGTGCAAGCTCACGGGAGCGATTCTGCGGCGGCAATGGCGCGGGTGCCTCGTCCTCCGCAAAACCGAGCGGGCGGCCGGATGTGTCCGCCATGCCCTCGTAGAAATATAGCACGCCAACGCCAAGGATTCGTGCAAGCTCAAACAGCCGGCCGGCGCCTATCCGATTGACGCCTTTTTCGTATTTCTGCACCTGCTGGAAGGTGAGCCCCAGCAACTGCCCCAGCTTTCCCTGGCTCATGCCCATCAGTTCTCGCCGCACGCGAACCTGATGACCCACATGCGCATCGATCGATGTGGCCTGCTTCTTTTGCACGAAATTGGCACCAACGCTCCGCAGTAATCATAGCGCTATTGCTGCGAAATGCGAAATAAGAAGATTTTAACCGCGCCGGAATGCCGCTCCAAATGCAAGAGCGGCACAGAAAGAAAACATGATCCAGAAAAGCAGATCGTGCACGCGGGCGAAGAACGTAGGCGAGATGGATTTCGGCAATTGAGAGTCCACAATTCCAGTTTTGTCGATTTCCAGTTTGGCAAGAATGCGTCCGAACGGATCGATAATCGCCGAAATACCGGTATTGGCCGCGCGGACGATCGGGATTCCCTCTTCAATGGCGCGCATACGGGCAATCAGGAAGTGCTGATACGGACCTGTAGAAGACGCGGGGCCGAACCAGGAATCGTCGGTCACGTTCACGAACCAGCCGGGCCGCGGATTGGCGGCAACTTCGCCGGGAAACAGAACTTCGTAGCAGATCAACGGGCCCATCGGCGGCGCGCCGGGGATGGCATAGGTGTGCGGGCCATCGCCAGCTGCGAAACTACCCGGTTGATTCACCAGCTTGTCAACGCCGAGGAAATGAAGCGTTTGCGGAAATGGCACGTACTCGCCGAACGGAACGAGATGAAACTTGTCGTAGGTGCCCAGCAACTGCGCGCCGCGGCCGAAGATGTAAAAACTATTGTGAAAGATGGGCCGTTTATCGCGAGATGTCTCAACGCGCGCCGCTCCCGTCATCAGCACAGCGCCGTTCGCTGTCAGTGCCGCAATATCTGCCAAGGCACGCGGCGAGCGCTCCAGTAGAAAGGGCGGCGCCGCCTCAGGCCAGACAATGTGGGTCGGCGGTGCGCCGTGTTGGATGCGGCTAAGGTCGATCAATTCCTGCCAGTGCCGCGCACGCAAATCGATACGATATTTGTCTGCCTGCGCCACGTTGGGCTGCACGATCCGGAGGCGAACGCCGGAGACATACTGTGTGGGGGCAGACGACAGGCGGACCGTTCCGCCGATCCACATGGCAGCAAAAGCAAGCGCTGAAAGGAGAGGAACAATAGGCGCGCTTTTTGGGCCGCAGAACAACGCAAGCGAGGCGCCGAACAGAATCGTCAGCAGCGATAGTCCATATACACCGAAAATCGCTACACTCTGCATCACGGCCAGCGAAGCACCCCAGCCGTAACCCGGGAGATTCCATGGAAAGCCGGTGAGAATGTGCCCGCGCAGCCATTCAGCCAGCGCATAGGCTGCGGTGAAGGCAAACACCCGTGGCCAGCCGCTCCGCCACAATGGCGCCGCCAGCGCGCAGGCAAACGCGATAAACAGCGCAAGTCCACTCGGAAACAGCAATGCCACAAACGGAATCTGCCAGGCGTGCTGCAACGGATCGACGAGGAACGCATACGCCACCCAGTAGAGCCCCCCTGCGAACTGCCCGAAACCGTACGCCCATCCCGTGAGGGCGCTAGTCAGGATCGGCCGCGGGCCTGCCTGAGCGCCATCCAGCAGCAGCACCAGGACGGCAAATGAGAGCAGCAGCAGCAGAAAAATGCCAAACGGGGCGAAAGACAGCGTGGACAATGCACCGGCAATGCACGCTGCCATCGTCCGCCGCCAGCCCTGTAAGTGGCGCAGGTAATCTGCGGCACGATCGCAGAAGCCTGAAGTGGCAGACAGCGCGGCGATCATGCCGCGATGGGTGGTGGCGCTGCAGGCGGACGCAGACGCAAGCGCTTGATGCGGCGCGGGTCCGCCTCAAGCACTTCGAACTCAAAGCCGTTGTGGCTGACGATCTCGCCGCGCTGCGGCACGCGCCCGACCTGCGCCACGACCAATCCGCCCAGCGTGTCGACGTCCTCCTCGGAATCGGACGGCAGCAGCGAAATGCCGGTCATCTCCGTAAAATCATCAAGGTCGAGCCGGGCATCCGCTTCATAGCCGCCGTCCGGAAGTTTGGTGAGATGCGGCGCTTCGTCCACATCGTGCTCGTCGCCGATGTCCCCCACGATTTCCTCGACAAGATCTTCAATAGAGACTAGTCCATCCGTGCCACCGTATTCGTCGATCACGAGCGCAAGGTGGATTTGCGTGGTTTGCATCTTCACCAGCAGATCGCTGGCGGGCATGGAGGGCGGCGCCACCAGGATATCTCGTTTCACGCGCGCAATCGGCACGTCCGGCCAGCGCATGATGCCATCCGGACCGAGTTCGCCGAGCCCAACCACATCCTTCAGATGCACAAGGCCGATTGGATCATCGAGCGAGTCGCGATAAACGGGCAGCCGCGAGTGCTGCGCTTCGCGAAACTTTGCAATCAGCTCGCAGATGGAAATCGCTTCATCCACCGCGACAATATCGGCCCGCGGTACCATCACGTCATCGACGCGCAGCTCGCCGAATTTTAGGAGGTTGGCGAGCATGACGCGTTCGCGCCGCGCCAGGTCGGGATTTTGCCGCTCGCTTTCCTCGATCACCTCTTCCAGGCTTTCGCGGATGGAATCCGCGTGACGCCCGCGCAGCGCCTGACTGAAACGCTTCAGAAACGCGGAGAAGCCGCGCCCGTTTTCGCGCCTTCCGAAAGCGGAATCGTTAGTCTGGGACATGTCGGTCAGGCAGCGCGGCCATGCCGCCGGTAAGGATCTGGAATTCCCATCCGCGCGAGAATGTCTGTTTCCAGCGATTCCATAGCCTCTGCTTCTTTCGGCGCTTGGTGATCATAGCCCAAAAGATGCAACACGCCATGCACCACTAGGTGAAGCGCATGTTGCACGGGCGGCTTGCCGGCTTTTTCCGCTTCGTCAACTGTCACGCCATAAGCGACGGCGATGTCGCCCAGATACGCGCCGCTCGCAGCCGGAAACGACAGCACGTTGGTGGCCTTGTCCTTCCCGCGATACTGGCGATTAAGCGTCCGCACGCGCTCGTCGGTTGCGAGAAGGATCGTGAGTTCCGGCCGGGCAGGTTCCGTCCTGCCGTACGACAGCACGAGCTTGGCGGCCTGGCGGATTTGGGTGCGCAAATCCTTCGCAAGGCTGCGCCAGTTTTTATCTTCCACAACGATTTCGATGGATGGCGCCGCGCGCGTCGCGGCGACTGTTCGGCTCACGTGCCGCTCTCTTTCTTGCGATACCGCTGTGGCAGGGCGACACTGTCGTTTTCTGCATAGGCTCGCACGATGCGTGTGACCAGCGGATGCCGCACCACATCCTTTTCGCTGAAGCGCGCCGTAGCAACGCCGTCCACGCCTTCCAGAATGGAAAGGGCTTCGTTCAATCCTTCGGCGCGGCCGCCGGGCAGATCGCTTTGGGAGGGATCGCCCGT
>JAICVV010000075.1 GCA_025935155.1 Alphaproteobacteria bacterium | reverse complement strand
CGGTGTGATGCGGAAATGCAAAAATGCGCGATTTTTGAGTTCAAATGAATCGGGAGGGTACTGACCACAACATGTAGCGATCTACGGTATCCGCTATGGAGCACGGCGCTGAAACGGCGCAACTTAGCTCACCAGGTTTGCCAGCGCATAAAAGCCCGCGCCCACCAGCGCCGCGGCGGGCATGGTGATAATCCACGCCAGCACGATTTCCTGTGCCACATTCCAGCGGACCGCTGAGGCTCGGCGTGCCGCGCCGACCCCCACAATGGCACCCGTGATCGTGTGCGTTGTCGAGACGGGAACACCCAGACCGGTCGCCAGAAACAGGGTGATGGAACCGGCTGTTTCCGCGCAAACGCCTTGGACCGGTGAAAGTCGCGTGATGCGCGTCCCCATGGTGCGCACAATGCGCCAACCTCCCAGCAAGGTGCCCAGCGCCATTGCGCCGTTGCACGAGATCACCACCCAGAGCGGCACATGAAAGCCGCCGGATAGCTGCCCGTGGGCGTAGAGCAGTGCCGCGATGATCCCCATCGTTTTCTGCGCGTCATTACCGCCATGCCCCAATGAGTAGAGCGACGCAGAGATGAACTGAACGCGGCGGAACAGCCCGTCTACCCGTCCAGCCGGCGTCCCGCGGAACGACCATGAAACGATCAGCACCAGCACAAGCGCTATGATCAACCCCGTCATAGGCGAGAGCACGATCGCCAAAGCCGTTTTTCCAAGGCCACTCCAGACAATGGTGTGGAAACCGGCATGCGCGACGCCGGAACCGACCAGCGCGCCAATCAGGGCATGCGAGCTGGATGACGGAATGCCGAGATAGCCAGTAACGATCTGCCAGCAGATGGCGCCCATCAATGCGCCGAAAATCACCTGGTCGTTGATCGCATCCGGTGAAACAATGCCACGTCCGATTGTGTTGGCGACATGCAGACCGAACACCAGAAACGCAATGAAGTTGAAGAACGCCGCCCAGGCGACCGCGTAGCGGGGTGACAGCACCCGCGTCGATACGATCGTTGCGATTGAGTTCGCGGCATCGTTGCGGCCGTTCAGAAAATCGAAGGCGAGCGCAACGGCAATAAGGGCGATGAGAAGCGCCAGCATGCGGCGTCAGACCTGCTCGATCACGATGCCGCTGATGCGGTTCGCGACATCCTCGAAGCGGTCCATCACCTTTTCCAAATGATCGTAGATTTCGACGCCGATAATATATTGCATGGCATTCCCGCCGCGGTGCTGCAGGAACAGCGACTTGATTCCCTTGTCATTCAGTGTGTCGGCATCGTCCTCGAGGCGGATAATCTCTTCAGTGATGGTATTGAGCCGGCTGGCGTTGTCGCGCAGGGATCGTAGCAGTCCCACGGCCTCGACAATCAGTTTTGCCGATTGGAGGATGCGCTCGCCCATTTCGGCCATTTCCGGCTCGAGCCGCTCGACCTCGAAAAGCAGCACGGCCTTGGCCGTTTTCTGCATCTGGTCGATGGTGTCATCGAGAGCGTTGATGAGATCCTTGATATCGCTGCGATCGAACGGGGTGATGAAGGTTCGCCGCACAAGCAAAAGCATGTCGCGAGCGATGCTGTCGGCCTGCTGCTCGAAACCGATCACCTTATGCGCGGCCTGAGAGATGTTGGGCCCGCCCTTCAGCAATTCGCATAAGGCGCCCGCACCGTCTGCAAGGGTCTGGGCGTGCCGGTTGTAAAGATCGAAAAACCGGTCTTCGCGTGGCATCAAGGACTGAAACCAGCGGAACATTAGGACCCCCTCGCCCGAACTGACCGGTGGTGACTAAGCGTAGCCCGCCTGGACTAGCAAGTGGGTCTCCGCCAGATCAGGCGTTGTCCACCTGTTTCGGGATATCGCTGAACTCCGCGGAGGCCTCCTGCAGCCAGGCATGCCCGCGGTCTATTTCTGCGGAATGCTCTCTTCGGCCCTGTTCCAGCACGGCGCGCCGGAGATTTGCGTCATAGGCATACTCCGGCGCTTTTGAATAGCGGCGCATTTCGCGGCCTGCGAGCAGGGCATCGATGTCGTTCGGCAATGCTTCGATCTCGAGGTGATTGAAAATGCAAGAAAGCGATGCTGCCGAATCGTCGAGCAAGCGCTCGAAGTTTAGCCAGAGGACGCGATTTGTGCCGGCGGCAGCGGCAGCGGCCAGCGTGCTCATCTCGGTCGCCCAGCTCATGGCAACAATTTCGCCCGGCGACAGGTCGGAGAGTTTCCAGCGTTCCTGCCCAATCCGGCGATGGAGGCGGTCAAGACGGCTCGGCGCCAGCGCTTTAGCCTCTGCGGGCGAGTTCGGAGCACCCAGAATGCTGGCAAGATAAATTTCCGCCGGGACGAACATGAAAATGACTTTTGGCGCGCTCGGCCGTCTGAGAATTCTTACGGCCAGTTCGGAAACGAAGCTGGTCGCCTTGATCAGCGCCTGCTGGTCCGGCCGGAACGTCCGTGAGAGCAGTTTGAGAACCGCGCCAAGGCGCCGCTCAAATTCGCTCTCACTCCAGCAGCTGGATGCCGGGTTGCAGCCAATCTCGGCGAAGGTGCGAAGGATCGCGGGCTCACGCAGCGAGAAAACGGCTGGGTGTTGTCCGAGCAGCCGCGACAGCAGTGTCGACCCCACGTGGCCAATGTGGAAAATGTAACTGGCGTTGTCGGGCGGTAGCTGCTCTGCCGCCTCGTTCAGAGAGCGCCAAGGGACCGAGCGGCGCGGAACTGCTCTGTCCGCAAGCACACGTTCATCCAGAAAGCTGGCTTGGGCATAAGCGGCCTCGCTGAGCCGGACCCACGTCACCTGATCGGTCGAGGGATCGAGGGCAAGCGGCAACAGCTCCGGCGAGCGGCCGATGGCTTGGGTGAGGGGGTCCATTACGGCCTCTTGGAGCGATACTATCCCCGCCTTGATCGCGACACCGCAAGCGCCTTCGGGATCCGCGAGAAGGGGGCAGCGTAAACGGTGGAAAAGTTGAAGCGGAGCGCCCATTTGTCCCATAGCACCGCTTGCGGATGGGCTGCACCGCTGCTAAATCCCCGCACCTCGGCGAAAATTCGGTCGCGCTGGCGGGTAGGCTCCCCCGGCGCGCTGCTGTTTTGCCGCTAGGAGTGTAGCTCAGCTGGTAGAGCGGCGGTCTCCAAAACCGTAGGTCGCGGGTTCGATCCCTGCCACTCCTGCCATTTGAAAGATTCGGACCTTGAGCGAAGCCACGAAGAAGACTGCCGACAGCGCCGGCAAGGACCTGTCAGTGTCCGTCCGCAAGGGCGGCCCGATCCAGTTCTTTGCCGAAGTTCGCCGCGAAATGTCAAAGGTCACCTGGCCGAGCTGGAAGGAGACCTACCTCACCACGATCATGGTCTTCATCATGGTCGGCATAACCATGATGTTCTTCTTCGGCGTCGATTGGATCCTCGCCATGGGTGAGCGCTGGTTGATCGGAGCATTGGGCTAAAGCCCGGTTGGGACTTGGAATGAGCGAAGCAGGCACGCAGGCAAGATCGGACGCGCGCTGGTACATCGTGCACACCTACTCGAACTTCGAGCGGAAGGTGGCCGAGGAGATCAAGCGCCAGGCCAAAATCCAGGAATTGGAAGATCTGGTGGCGGACGTTGTCGTGCCGACCGAAGAGGTGGTGGAAATCCGGCGCGGGCAGAAGAGGAGCTCGGAGCGCAAGTTTTTGCCGGGCTACGTGCTGCTGAACGCGAAGCTGACGGATGAGGTCTATCACCTGGTGAAGAACGTGGCGAAGGTCACGGGCTTTCTGGGGCAGGGGAATAAGCCCATGCCGCTGCGCCAGGGCGAAGTGGATCGCATTCTGAACCAGGCACATGAAAGTGCGGAGCATCCGAAGTCGTCGATCACCTTCGAGATCGGCGAGCAGGTGCGGGTGGCCGACGGGCCATTCACTTCGTTCAGCGGCGTGGTCGAGGAAGTGGATGAAGATCGCTCCCGTTTAAAGGTGGCGGTCTCGATTTTCGGGCGCGCGACGCCGGTGGAATTGGAATACACGCAGGTCGAAAAGGTCTGACGTGAGCGCGGGAGGGCCGGCCAGGCTCGCATGCACCGCAAACCGCTAAGGAGGCGGATCGGAAGTGGCAAAGAAGATTGTGGGTTACATCAAATTGCAGGTGCCCGCCGGCGCGGCGAATCCATCGCCGCCGATCGGCCCCGCTTTGGGCCAGCGCGGCCTCAACATCATGGAGTTCTGCAAGGCGTTCAACGCCAAGACGCAGCAGATGGAAAAGAGCATGCCGATTCCGGTGAACATCACCGTGTTCTCGGATAAGTCCTTTTCCTTCGAGATGAAAACGCCGCCTGCGTCGTACTTCCTCAAGAAAGCAGCGAAGCTGGAGAGTGGCTCCAAGGTGCCGGGCCGTACTTTCGCCGGCACGGTGACAAAGGCGCAAGTGCGCGAGATCGCCCAAGCCAAGATGAAGGACCTGAACGCCAACGACGTTGATATGGCGATGCGGTTGATCGAGGGCTCGGCGCGCTCGATGGGCATCCAGGTGCGGGAGTAGGGGGATGGCGAAGATTTCGAAGCGCTTCAGGAAGGCCATCGACGGTGTGAATACCGAGAAGGCCTACGACATCGATGAGGCGGTAAAGCTGGTGAAGAGCCGCGCCACGGCAAAGTTCGACGAAACCATCGAACTGGCGATCAATCTTGGCGTCGATCCGCGCCACGCGGACCAGATGGTGCGCGGCGTGGTTTCGCTGCCGAACGGCACCGGCCGGAGCTTGCGCGTGGCCGTGTTTGCGAAGGGCGCGAAGGCAGACGAGGCGAAAAAGGCGGGCGCCGATATTGTGGGCGCGGAAGATTTAGCCGAGCAGGTGCAGAAGGGCGAAATCAATTTCGACCGCTGCATTGCGACGCCGGACATGATGGGTGTGGTCGGCCGTCTCGGTAAGGTGCTAGGGCCCCGGGGCCTGATGCCGAACCCGAAGGTTGGCACGGTGACGATGGATGTCACGCAGGCAATCAAGGACGCCAAGGGCGGCGCCGTCGAATACCGTGTCGAGAAAGCGGGAATTGTTCAGGCCGGAATTGGCAAAGCCAGCTTCGCCGAAGATGCCATCGTCCAGAACGTGAAGGCGTTCGTGGACAGCGTCGTGAAGGCGAAGCCTGCGGGCGCCAAAGGCACATACATGAAGAAGATCTCAATCAGTTCGACGATGGGGCCCGGCGTGAAGGTTGCGCTCCCCAGCGTTGGCGCGGCTTCGGCCGGGTAGGAGTGACGAGTTTCCGGCTGGCGATAGCCGGAATGACCTGTCCGAGACCGCTGGTGTCCTTGTGGGACTTAATCTCCAGCGCAGACGGGGTTCGGGTTTGAACCCTGGACAGGAGTGGCGGCGGTGAGAACCGCAGTCTGTCACAGGGCGGAGATGCGGATCGCCACGCATTTCTGTGAAGGAGAAGGAAGTGGAGAAAGCCAAGAAAGTCGAAGTCGTCGAAGACCTGAAAGGGGTCTTCAGCGAAGCCGGCTCCGTGGTAGTCGCCCACTATTCCGGCATGACTGTGGCCCAGATGAGCACCCTGCGCGCGCGTATGCGAGCGGAAGGCGCCTCGTTCCAGGTCGCGAAAAACCGTCTTGCCATGCGTGCGCTGGAAGGAACGCCGGCTGCAGGTATCGCGCATCTGTTCAAAGGTCCGACCGGGATTGCGGTGAGCAAGGATCCGGTTTCGGCCTCGAAGATCGCGGTGGCCTACGCCAGGGAGAACGACAAGCTCGTGATTCTGGGCGGTGTGGTCGGCACTCAGGCTCTCGATGTGAACGGGGTGAAGGCTCTGGCCGAACTGCCGTCGCTCGATCAGCTCAGGGCCAAGATCGTGGGGCTGTTACAGGCCCCCGCGACGAAAATCGCTGGGGTGCTGCAGGCGCCTGCCGGTCAGTTGGCCAGGGTCCTTTCTGCTTACGCCAACAAGGAAGCCGCATAGGCGACAACCGAACCGAATATTGAACCCGAACCAAAGGAACTTGGGAAATGGCAAATCTGGAACAAATAGTCACCGATCTTTCGGGGCTCACGGTCATTGAGGCGGCTGAGCTCTCGAAGATGCTGGAAGAAAAGTGGGGCGTCTCCGCCGCGGCTCCGGTCGCGATGGCGGCCGCTCCGGCGGCGGGTGCCGCAGCCGCTCCGGCAGCGGAGAAGACGGAATTCACCGTCGTTCTCACCGATGCCGGCGACAAGAAGATCAACGTGATCAAGGAAGTCCGCGCGATCACCGGCCTTGGCCTCAAGGAAGCGAAGGACCTCGTGGAGGGCGCTCCCAAGGAGGTGAAAGCCGACGTGAGCAAGGACGAGGCAAACAAGATCAAGAAGCAGCTCGAAGACGCTGGCGCGAAGGTCGAGCTGAAATAAGGAGGCGTGGCGGGTTGAAAGACCGCTCACGCGTACATATTTGGAACATCCACCCCCTCCGGGAGAACGGCTCCCGGAGGCGTGGGTGTTCTCGCCATTAGTTGATCGATAGTCGGGTTTTCCCGGCCCATTTCGGCCGGACAGATGGTACGGAAAAGGAAAGCCGCCGCATGACTCTATCTTTCACGGGACGCAAACGGCTCCGCAAATTCTTCGGCAAAATGCATGAAGTGGCGGAGATGCCAAACCTCATCGAGGTTCAGAGAACATCATATGACCAGTTTCTCCAGGTCGAGAAGCCCGAAGGCGGACGGCTCGATGAGGGGCTGGAAGCCGTATTCCGCTCCGTGTTCCCCATCAAGGATTTCTCTGAGAATTCGCTGCTCGAATACGTGGACTACCATTTCGAGGAGCCGAAATTCGACGTCGAGGAGTGCCAGCAGCGCTCCATGACCTATGCCGCGCCCCTGAAGGTGACCTTGCGGCTGATCGTGTTCGATACAGACCAGGAAACGGGCGCCAAGTCGGTCAAGGACATCAAGGAGCAGGATGTCTATATGGGCGACATCCCCTTCATGACCGAAAACGGCACTTTCGTGGTGAACGGTACCGAGCGGGTGATCGTCTCCCAGATGCATCGCAGCCCCGGCGTGTTCTTCGATCACGACAAGGGCAAGACGCATTCGAGCGGCAAGCTGTTGTTCGCCGCCCGCGTGATCCCCTATCGCGGCTCGTGGCTCGATTTCGAGTTCGACGCGAAGGATATCATGCATGTTCGCATCGACCGGCGCCGCAAGCTGCCGGCGACAACCCTGCTGTATGCGCTGGGGCTCACCCAGGAAGACATCCTGAATTACTTCTACTCGAAGATCGCCTTCAAACATACGAAGGACGGCGGCTGGACCACGCCTGTCGATCCCAACTGGATGAAGAACGCCAAGGCGAACTCCGATTGGAAAAACGCCAAGACGGGAGAGGTGATCGCCGAAGCGGGCACCAAAATCACCCAACGTATGCTGCGCAAGTGGCATGACGATGGCGTGCGCGCGGTCGCTCTTTCGACGGACGAGCTTGCTGGCCGCTATTCCGCGCTTGACATGGTCAATCCGGAGACAGGCGAGATCTATGTCGAAGCCGGCGATGAGCTGACGGAGGCGAATCTGTCGGAGCTGGTGGAAGCCGGCTTCTACGAGATCGATGTCATCAACGTCGATGGCATCACCATTGGCGCCTACCTCCGCAACACGATGGCGGTGGACAAGAACCACTCCAGAGAGCAGGCACTGATCGACATTTATCGCGTCATGCGTCCGGGCGAGCCACCCACTCTCGACACCGCCGAGACTCTGTTCGGTCAGCTGTTCTTCGATAGCGAGCGTTACGATCTTTCCAGCGTCGGCCGCGTGAAGATGAACATGCGGCTGAACCTGGATGCGCCTGACACCATGCGCGTGCTGCGCAAGGAGGACATCCTCGCTATCGTCAAGGCACTGGCGGATCTGCGCGACGGCCGCGGCGAAATCGACGACATCGACAATCTCGGCAACCGCCGGGTGCGTTCGGTCGGCGAGCTGATGGAGAACCAGTTCCGCGTCGGCCTGCTGCGTATGGAACGTGCCATCAAGGAGCGCATGTCCGCTGTCGATGTCGATAGCGTCATGCCGCACGACCTCATCAATGCGAAGCCGGTGGCGGCCGCGGTGCGCGAATTTTTCGGCTCCT
>JAICVV010000101.1 GCA_025935155.1 Alphaproteobacteria bacterium | reverse complement strand
GTCAAGGGCTACGCCCAGCAGGAGAAGACGGTGCTCACCCAGGTTGTGGAAGCGCGCGCGAAGGCGACGCAAACCACCGTTAACCTGCCGCCGGATGTCACCTCCAATCCCGAAGCGTTCCAGAAATTCGAGCAGAGCCAGAACCAGCTGACGCAGGCGCTGGGCCGGCTGATGGTCGTGGTGGAGCGCTACCCGGATCTGAAATCGAACCAGAATTTTCTGGCGCTGCAATCGCAGCTGGAAGGGACGGAAAACCGCATCGCGGTGGCGCGCAAGGACTACATCGACTCGGTGCAGACCTATAACACCACTCTGCGCACCATTCCGCAGCGCTGGATCGCCGGCATCTTCTATCCCGATGCCAAGGTGAAACAGACGTTCACGAGCACGCCGCAGGCGCAAACGGCTCCGCACGTGCAGTTCTGATGCGGCGCGTGGCGCCTGCGCGGATTGCGGCGGCGGTCGCGGCGCTGTTCGCGCTGCTCATCGCCGTGTCTGCGCTGGCCGCGCAACTGACGTTCCCGCCGCTCACCGGCCGTGTGGTGGATGACGCCGGGGTATTGTCGGACGACACCAAGGCGCGGCTCACCGGCATTCTGCAACAGCTGGAGCAGAAGACCGGCGACCAGCTGGTGGTGGTGACGCTGAAGTCGTTGCAGGGGCAGGACATCGCCACTTATGGCTATCAGCTTGGGCGCAACTGGAGCATCGGGCAGAAGGGCAAGAACAACGGCGCGCTGCTGATCGTAGCGCCGAGCGAGCACAAGGTGCGCATCGAGGTCGGCTACGGCCTTGAAGGCGAGCTCACCGATGCCGCCAGCCGTATCATCATCGAGAACGCAATCCTGCCGCAGTTCCGCTCTGGCAATTACGATGCTGGAGTCGAGCAGGGCACGAAAGACATCGTCAGCATCCTTGGCGGCGGCAAGGTCGATCTCAGCAAGGTGCCCGAAGCGCCGCAGCCGGAACATCAGGACAAGGGCGGCGGCATTCCGTGGGTGGTGATCGCCTTCATTCTGGTGTGGATCATCTTCGGGCGCGGGCTGTGGCCGCTGCTGTTTCTCGGCGGCATGGGACGTGGTGGCTGGGGCGGGGGTGGATTTGGCGGCGGCGGCTTCGGCGGAGGCGGCGGTTTTGGCGGCGGCGGAGGATCGTTTGGCGGCGGGGGCGCATCGGGGGGATGGTAGGGATGCAGCTCACGGCCGATGAACGCGCGCGGATTCAGAAAGCACTCGCGGCCGCTCAGGCGCGCACGCAGGCGCGATTTGCGCTGATGATCGTGCCGGTCAGCGACCGCTACGCGATGTATCCGTTGGCCTGGGCGGGCATGGTGGCACTGGCGGTGGGCGCGGCGCTGGCGCTGTTCTGGCAGACACTGGGTTTACGCCTGGGATTCCTGCTGGAAGCCGCCGCGTTCGGCTTGGCGGCTGTTGCTTTCGACTGGCGGCCGCTGCATCTCGCGCTCGTGCCCAGGCGGCTGAAACAAATGCGCGCGCGGAATATGGCGCATCGCGAATTCGGCGCCGGCATTCTCGCCGCACAGGACAAAAAGGAAGGCCTGTTGTTCTTCGCCGCGCTGGCGGAGCATTACGTGGAGATCATCGCTTCCCGCGAAGTGCATGCCAAGGTGGGCGCCGAGACATGGAGCCGCATCGTGAACGATTTCACCACGCGCGCAAAAAGCGGTAACCTCGCCGACGCTTTTATCTCGGCCATCGAAGCATGCGCCTATCATCTCGAAACCCATTTCCCGCCGGAAGCTGCTGACACACACGCATGAAACGAAGCGCAGGGCTTCTCCTGTACCGGCGTAAGGCGAAAGACTTCGAAGTTTTCCTCGTGCATCCCGGCGGGCCGTTCTGGCGCAACAAGGACGACGGCGCGTGGACCGTTCCGAAAGGACTTATCGAGCCCGGCGAAGATCCGCTTGCCGCCGCGCGCCGCGAGTTCAGTGAGGAAACAGGCTTCGCGCCGAACGGCGATTTCGTCGAACTCGGCACATTTAAACAACCCGGCGGCAAGCACGTGTTGGTGTGGGCGGTGGAAGGCGATTGCAATCCCGCGAAACTGATCAGCAACGAATTCGAAATGGAATGGCCGCCGCGCTCCGGCAAACGTCAGCGCTTTCCGGAAGTGGATCGCGGTGGCTGGTTCGGCATCGATGATGCGCGTGGGAAAATGCTGATCGGCCAACGCCCCATGCTGGATGCCTTTCTGAAAACGCGCGCCCGAAGAAGGGCGCCGCCAGAGTGACTCCGGCGCGCGTTGTCGATTTCTGAACTGACTGCAGCAGTGGTTTGATGTAATTCGACCCTCCCTCAAGGAGAGGGTGCGAAATCCATTCGTGCTCTGGTGCTCTGCGCGTAGCGGCTCTCCGCTACTTCACCGCATCCATCGCTTTCATCGCGTGCATCTTGCAGCCGGCATCGTCGTTCTTGGCCTGCACCATCTGCGCCATGCTGATTTCACTGTGCGCCATGGTCATTCGGCCACTCGGCGCCGACGCCGGCATCGATTGCGCCTTCGACATCATTTCATCGCAGGTCATCGACGACATGCCGTTGGCCGGAGCGGCCGGGCTGCTGGTCTGAGCGGGCGGTGAGCTCTGCGGCGCAGGACCAGACATGGTGTTCTGCGCCTGGGCGGCCATGGGGAACGACAGGGCGAATACGCAAGCCGCCAGTGGAATTCGAAGCATGATCGTCTCCTCGGTTTTTTTGCTTGAAAGGAATCGTCACGCGGCCCGGTGGGACAAATCTGGCCCCTACGGCCTCCTTGGGAACGCGGGAAGGCCGCTGAAAGTTTCGGAATGGTTCCGTACCGAGAGATCTGAAAACAATGAGCACGCCAGAAATTCTCGAAAAGACCATCGCATACGACGGCTGGGCGAAATATTCCGTGCTGCGCGTGCGCCTGCGCGACGGGCACATCGCCAAGCGCGAGCTGGAAGAGCACGCGGCCGCCATCACCGTGCTGCCTTACGATCCCGAGCGCCGCACCGCGATGCTGGTGAGTCAGTTTCGCGTGCCGGTGTTTGCCGCGGCAGGCGAGCACACCTTGGTGGAAAGCATCGCCGGCACCATCGATGGCGAACAACCGGAAGACGCCGCGTGCCGCGAAGCACTGGAAGAAACGGGATTGAAGCTCGGCGCGCTCGAACCGGTTGCGCTGCTGTGGACCATGCCCGGCCTCTCCACCGAGCGGATGCATCTGTATCTCGCGCCATACAGGCGCGCCGATCGGGTGGGCGACGGCGGCGGCGCAAAAGGCGAGCATGAGGACATCACGGTGATGGAGCTGCCCTTGCGCGAACTCGCCGCCATGGCAGATTCCGGCACGCTGACGGACATGAAAACCTTCGCGTTGGTGCAAACCTTACGCTTGCGAAAACCGGAATTGTTTGCTTAAGCAACAGCGTCGAGCCGCGCCGCTTCGGCTTCGATCTCGGCGCGCCAGCGGGCGGCTTCTTCGGCATCGGGCAGCTCGGCATAAAGCTGCGGCGGAACGATGTCGCGGTAAAGCGTGAGCACGGCGCCTTCCCACGGCCAGCGCTCGGCGGCGCGCATTTGCTCCAGCAGGCTTTTGAGGCTGTTGCGGACGTGCTGCGGATTGGGCACGTAGCGCTTCGGCGCCAACTCCTCTTCGGCGAACAAGCTTTGCTGCGCCAGTCCCACGGACTTCCTCGCGAATCACCTTTCGTGCCTCAACTTTGCCTCAATGGCGTCCGGCAGACGAGGTGCGCCCCAGAGTTATCCACCCTTGTCATCCCCGGCGAGCGCGTGAGCGGCCCGCTCACGCGCGAGGGAAGGGGACCCAGGAGGTGGAGCTGCCCCAATCTATAACAAAATCGTCATCGCCCGCTTCATGCGGGCGACCCAATTTCATCAAAGAAAAATGGGTCACCCGGACAAGCCGGGTGATGACGACCTTTTTTCGAGAGCGGACAGGCCCGACCATCTGGGTCCCCTTCCCTCACATTCGCGCATGAATGCGCGAATGTTCGCCGGGGATGACGGCTCGGGTTCTTCAGCCGGGGAATGCTTCCTTGTACGCCAAATCGATCTTCGCCATTTGGGCAACGGTGAAGGAAAGCGCGCGGGCGATGTCGCGCACGTGGTCGATCTCCGGCAGCGACAGCTCGCGGGCCTTGCGGGATTTCAGATACTTCTCGATCACCGGATAGCCGCCGATGTGGAATGCCCACACACCTTGCGGCACCGGCTTGAAACACTGGGTCTTGTTGAACCAGATCGCCTGTTCCTGCGGCGAGTAGCGCACGGCTTCCACCGTGTCGCTGCCCTTGCCGTCCAACTCGGCAAGCTCGAGTGGCGGAATGCTTTTCAGCAGATGCGCCTGCACCAGCTCCCAGCCGAGCGCCGAGAGCGCCTCGAAATCCGCGTTGCGCTCGGGGAACGGAATGCGCGGGAAATCGATGCGCAGGAATTCGGCATAGCGCGCGCGATACGCGGGCGCATGCAGCACGGCATAGATGTATCCGAGAATTTGTTCCGCCGTGTAGCGATGCTCGTATCGTGCATCGATAAAGGCGCGGAAGTCCGGAGAGAGGTTTTCCGATCGGTCCACTGACTCCTTTTCGTATCGCCAGAGCGGAAAAGTGAAATTCACTTCCTTGCTTGAGACAGCATGATGAACAATCGGCAGATCGGAGGCGAGCACATGGCTCCATGTTCCTCCAATATCCATCTTTCGAATAAGATTCACCGCCACATTTGGCTGTAGCATGTGCCGCATGACGCGCTCGCGCCGATGCACCGCCACGTTGCGATCCCAGATCGTCCATCGCGAGTCGAATGGCTGATATAGAATTGGAACCAGAGCATCTGCGAAATTAAGGGACCGCAATTCTTTTTTGGCACGTTCATAGTTCCATTGGTCCTGCGAGCACAATTTCCATAGCTTACGAGCATCATCTTCGCTGCCGGTCGAGAGGAACCGTTTGATCTTTTGCTTTGCCTCCTCTGCTGTGAACGAAACGGCAAATTTGTCGTGCGTGGTGACGATGCCGGGCGCGGGATCGCCAGCAGGAGCAAAGATTGAGGGTATGTACCAGAATTCGCGATAACGCAGTCCTGCCTCAGCATCCTGCGGCATGAATAACCAATCGGGTGCGCTCGGCTCAACAACGGTCCAGTTGATCGACGATCTCGCAAGCTCGGCAGCCGCTTGATACTTGGACATGCGGCTTCCCCACATATCGCTGTGCCACACGCCCTTTTCTATTCCTGGACGCTTTACCAGCAGGCTGATCGCCACGCCCTGTTCAATATCGAACACGTTTTCGTCCTTGCCGTCGTCTGGTGCGCGCTCCTTCTTCTTGGCATTGCCGTGGAGGTCGAGAACGTAAATTTGTTGGAAGGTTTCCGTTAGCGACTTCCGCATGCCTTTGAATGTCGGATTGTCCAACCAGGAGTGATTGGTGATGATGCCGACGACACCTTCATCCACCGCATCCATTTTCATCTGGGCAAAGCGGATGAACTTCACATAGTCGTCTTGAAGCCATTTGCCTTGCGCGGGTTTTGAAAGTTCAGGAAAGCCCTCGCGGTACTTCGCGACCTCTGCGGTAATCCACACACCCTTATTCTTCGAATGCCCTGCATACGGCGGGTTGCCGGTGATCACCAGAATCTGCTTCTTCTTGACGGCATCGGCTTCGCGGATTTCCGTGGCAAGCGCCGGCACCGGCCAGAGCTTCGCCTGATCCGGCTCGACCGTCACCGGCTCCAGGGTGTTGGTGAGAAACACCTGCAGCCGCTCATTGCCTTTCAGCGGATGGCGCTGGTCGTGGAGGTATTGCGAGAGCTTGAGGTGGGCGATGGTGTAAGGCGCGAGCAGATATTCGAAGCCATAGAGATGCTGCAGGATGTGCTCGGCAACGACCTTCTTCGCCTTGCCGGAGTCGGGCCCGCCGATGTTGTCGAAAATGCGCTGGAACACTTCCAGCAGGAAGGTGCCGGTGCCGCAGGCGAAATCCAGAACGGTGACGCGGCGGCTGTCGGCCAGCCCATCGGGGATGTTGAAGCTGGATTTCAGAATGTCATCCACCGCGCGGACGATGAAGTTCACCACCGGCGGCGGCGTATAATAGACGCCGCGGCTTTTGCTGGTGGCCTTGTCATAGGCGCGCAGGAAATCCTCGTAGAAATAGATGAACGGGTCGCGTTCGAACAGCCGGTGCTCTTCCTCGTCGCGGGCGCGGATGTTGCGATTGAAGGCTTTGCGGCCGCGGAAGGAGAGGTCTTCGTGGATGCGGCCGATCTCCAGCTCGTTGACGATGAGCAGGACTTCTTCGATCACCCAGCGGATTTCGACGTATTCGTCTTTCTCCAGCTCATCGAGGAACGAGACGAGCTCGCGGATGAGGCGGAACGAGCCCGGCACATTGGCGCGCGCGTTCTCCAGCGTGATCTTCTCGTTCGGCTTCGCATTCAGCTTGGCGAGGAACAGGCCGTAGACCAGCATCTGCGCGAAGGCGTCGGCGAACTCCTTCGCCGTGAGCGCATGAAACACCTGCGTCTTGAAGATGTTGTAGAGGCCGAACAGCCGCTCGCCGCTGCTGTCGCGCTGCTGCCGCACCAGTTCTTCCGTGAGGCCATCGCGCAGCACATGGGCGCGGCGGGCGAGCGCCAGCGCCAGCCGCTGTGAATTGTCGATGCCTTCCGGCGCGGTGGAGAAAAAACCGTGCAGCAGTTTCGCGACCGCCTCGATGCGGTCTTCGCGCGGGGTGAATTTGCGGTTCTCCAGATCGTCTTCGGTGCAGAGGAGGGCACGCTTCGGCGCGCCCGACCCGCCGATCCAGATGAACTCGCAATAGTCGGTGAGAATGATGTTCTGCCGCAGCGTCTTGTATTTGACGATCTGATCGGACTTCAGAACTTTGTCCAGGTTTTCGCCCAGCGCCTTGGTCTCCACATAGCCCACGATCATGCCGGCGCGCGTGACCTTGAAATCCGGCGCGCCCTTGCCGGCAATGCGCTTCGGCTCGTGCTGAACCTTCGGCTTGCCTTCCGCAGCTTCGGCGAAGGCTTTCAGCAGGCGCTCGATGGCCGCGCGGTCGGTGTGCTCGGTTTTTTCCGAGCGCCGCCATTCCTTCAGCGCCTTCACGTACTCGGCAAACACGTCGGCCGCCGTTGTTCTTTTCCCGCTCACCCCAGCCCCGGAATCACTGTCGGAGCACGGTAATCATGTCGAGGACAGCCGCACAAAT
>JAICVV010000283.1 GCA_025935155.1 Alphaproteobacteria bacterium | reverse complement strand
GAAAGCGGATGTTCTGGTTGTCGGCGCTTTCGATATCTATGGAAACATCTTTGAAGCGGATGGATTTGCTGGCGAGATCGTAGCTGAGATCCTGAGACCGCGACGGGCGCGCGGAATCTTTCGGATCGTATTCACGATACGTCAGGTGGACCGCGCCGGCTGCCATGCCCGCATAGAGCAGCTCGAAATTCGTGTAGCCGTGGCGTGCATCGATGCTGGTTTTTTCGCCGCGCGTGGCACGGAAATCTGCCGGCTCGAGATCGGAAACTTCATTGGTTATGCCAAGCCCGCCGCCGGCCCGCGCAATCCGGCCGCTGTCGTCGATGAAGAACATCATCGGCACAGATGCAGAGGACGGTTTGAGGGTGGTCAGCTCAAACGGATGAACCTTGATTTCGACGGCATCGTATGCGGCTCCATCCTCCTGAACGTGCCGCACGGCCGTGTAATCGCCCGGGATCAAAACCATGCTGCCGAACCCAACGCGCAATGTTGCGGGCTGGCCGACAGACCAGACATTGTGCCGTTCTTTCTCATAGTAGTCCTTCAGCGAAACCATCGTTTCGCCCACCGCTGCGGATTTCAGCTCCCCCACCGCGAAATTCTTCTGCAGGATGTGTTTTGCAGTTGCGGGTTCCGGCGTTGCCGGGTTCATGCTGGAGCAGGCGCTGAGGAGTGCTGGAAACACCAGCAGCCATCCACAGCGTATTCTTCGCCCCCAGCCCATTGACGTTATTTCTTCTCTTTCTTGCGGTACATCGCCAGCATGCGCTGGGTGACGAGAAAGCCGCCGAAGATGTTCACGCTGGCGAGAATGAGGGCGAAGAAGCCGAGGATTTTGGAAGTCCAGGAATGGCTGCCGAGCGCGATCACCGAAACCGCAATAAGTGCGCCAACCACGATGACCGAGGAAATGGCGTTGGTGACGCTCATCAGCGGTGTGTGCAGTGCCGGCGTCACGCTCCACACCACGTAATAGCCGACGAAAATCGCCAGCACGAAAATCGACAGCCGGAAGATGAACGGATCGATCAGTTCCATGACGTGCTCCCGCGGAGGCGCGGAGCACCCCCCTTCAGTCCGCCTACGCTGCTTCGCAGCTTGGCGGACAGCTTCCCCCACAAGGGGGGAAGCGGAAAATTGTTCTTCACCTTCCCCCCTTGTGGGGGAAGGTGCCGAACCGGCGCGACAGCGACGGTGAGGCGGAAGGGGGGTGTTGCAATCATCCTCACCCCTTCAAACTCGGGTGCACGATTTGGCCGTCGCGCATGACGGCGGCGCCTTTGACGATTTCGTCGTCCCAGTTCAGCGCCAGCGCGCCCGCCTTCTTATCCACCATGAGGGCGACGAAATTGAACAGGTTGCGCGCGTAGAGGCTGGAGGAATCTACCGCCAGCCGCGACGGCAAGTTCGTGTAGCCCATGATGGTGACGCCGTGTGCCTCCACCACTTCGTCGGCGCGCGTCAGCGGACAATTGCCGCCCTGCTCGGCGGCAAGATCGACGATCACCGAACCGGGTTTCATCGTGGCCATCATTTCCTCCGTGACCAGCACCGGCGCCTTGCGCCCCGGAATCAGCGCCGTAGTGATGACGATGTCCTGCTTCTTGATGTGCTCAGCGACCAGTGCTGCCTGCTTCGCCTGATATTCGGGGGACATGGGCTTGGCGTAACCCGCCGCGGTTTCCGCCTGTTTGAATTCATCGTCGATCACGGCCACGAACGTGGCGCCCAGCGACTCCACCTGCTCCTTGGTGGCCGGGCGCACATCGGTGGCCGACACGATCGCGCCCAGCCGCCGCGCCGTCGCAATCGCCTGCAAACCGGCAACGCCAACGCCCATGATGAAGGCACGCGCCGGGGCAATGGTTCCGGCGGCCGTCATCATCATGGGAAAAGCGCGGCCGAACGTGGCGGCCGCATCGATCACAGCCTTGTAGCCGGCCAAATTCGCCTGCGACGACAGCACATCCATGGATTGCGCGCGGGAAATGCGCGGGATGAACTCCATGGCAAACGCGGTCACACCGTGCGCCGCCAGCTGTTCAATGGTGGGCCGTTCGGAATAAGGCGCCAGCAGCGAGACATACACGGCACCATTCTTCATGCCCGCAATTTCGTCCGGCTCCGGTCCACGCACCTTGAACACGATATCCGCATCGCGCAGCGCAGAAGCCGCGTCGGGCGCAATCACCGCGCCGGCTGTTTCGTATTCGCTGTCTGAAAAGCGCGCGCCCGCGCCGGCGCCAGTTTCCAGCGCGATCTCAAGGCCCAACCCCTTCAGCTTCTTCACCGTTTCCGGCGTGGCCGCGACTCGCGCCTCGCCCGGACGGCGCTCCTTGAGGACAGCGAGTTTCATCGAAGGTGCGGGTTAGCCGTTGTTCGTGCGCCAGATGAGAAGAACAAGAAGCAGGATCACGCAACCGATGATCAGCCATTTCATCAGCTTGAGAAACCCGTGCCAGGTCCTCAGGTGCTCTTTCATGAACTCCGAGCGTTCGTTCTGCCCGGTATCATCGGTCATCTTTATCCCCACGCGGTGCGAAGCGGCGGGGACTATAGCAAAGCGAACCCGGCGGGCAACGGCCGATTCAGTCGCGCCATTCGAGCCACGCCCCGTGAGACTGGCAGGCGGCCAGCACACGACTTTCCTTGCGTCCGTCTGCGTAACGGCGCAGGCGCATGGGGGCCTCGCCGATGGTGGTGAGGCTACCCTCGCAACTCAGGCGCCAGACGGGCCGCCGCAGGCTTGCCACGATGAGGATGTTATCCAGCGCCTCGCGCATTTCTTCGCTGAACTGGTAGACGACATAGGTGTGATAGACGCAGACCGGCTCGTTTTCCGGTACTCGGGCGATGGCGTCTGGCAACAATGCGAGCGCATCGCCGGCCCAGATTTCGGCGGGGTTGGCGCTGAACAGTTCGATGGCCGTCTCCAGCCGGGCGAACCGCGCCAGATGATCCGGCCACACCAGCGCCTTCAGCCACGTTCGTTGCTCCGGATTGGAGAGATCGACGGGGTTGCGCTCAAGGCCCACACGGCTGGCGATTTTTGGCGAAGGCCCGGCTGGGGGAGTTTTGTCGCCCCGTAACTCGCAGTCGAGAGTCAGCGCGGCGTCCTCCGGTCCAACTGAGATCGCCGTATCGCCTCGGCGGTAATGAACCCGGTACTTGTCCCACAGCAGGTTGAGTCCTGCGCTGGGGCCAATCTCAATCAGATGCAGCGGTTCGCCGGATTCCTTCGCCACCGCGCGAAAGCCGGCGTGCAGAGCCGAGCACCGCGCGACCTCATTGGTGTTGGTCACACCGTTTTCGATAAGCGGCAGAAGTTCCGGGCGATAGGCCTCGACGAAGTCCTTGAACAGCGGAGACGGGTTTTCGTTCTCGATGCGCTTGCCGCCGTTCAGGTTGGGATAGAAGCGGCGCAGCGGATGCTCTGCGCCGCGCAGCAGCAGGTAATGCACAGAGGCAAGGAGGATATTGGCCGCAGGCTGGCCCTTCTGAACGCGCGCCGCGAGTTCCTTCAGGCCCGCATCGCCGGAGATGCCCT
>JAICVV010000199.1 GCA_025935155.1 Alphaproteobacteria bacterium | reverse complement strand
CGCTCCACGTCGTCTTCCGGGCCGATGCAGACAGCGCGGAGCTGCGGCTGCGGGCCGACCATGTGTTCCATGGCCGCGATGATTTCCTGCGCAAGTCTGCCATGGGTAACGAGAACGATGCCGATCATCTGGGATACCGTAAGAATGCTGAAGGCTGCTTTTGTCCGAAAGGCATATTGGTCGCCTATTCCGCCGCGCAGGCATGCCGAAAACGGCGATGCACGTGCGCCGCAACCGCGGCCGCAATGCGCGCGGTAGCCGCAGGGTCGGAAGCATTCAGGCGCATAAGAGCCGGCCAATGTGCGGGGGGCAGTCCGAGTGAACGCGGAGGAGCATAGCGCTCCGGCTCCGGCAGGCGGGCGACCTGTCCCAAATTCACGAGTTCGACCGCCAAAGCGATTTGCGCGCTTGTTGCATACGGAAGCTCGACAATTCCAACGCCGCGGATTTCCAGCAAGCCGGCCAGAGCGCGGGGGGCGCGGGCAGCAAGCGCTGTTCCATCCCGGAACAATTCCACACGATCATCCGCAACAAGCATGCCGCCACGCTCGATAAGGCGCAGCGCAAGTCCGGATTTTCCCGAACCGCTCGGCCCCGCCAGAAAAATGCCGGCGCTCGCGGGTGCGCCGAAGGCTCCACCGGCCCGCCCCATCAGCACGCAGCTCGCGTGCAGGCTCGTATTCATGCGCTCTCCGCCAGTGGAAGGTCTACGATAAACCGCGCGCCTGTCCTGTCCTTGCGGTTTTCCGCCCGGATCCGGCCGCCATGGCCCTCAACAATCTGCCGCGCGATAGAAAGCCCCAGACCGGAATTTTTCCCGAAGCCCTGTTCATGCGGCCGCTCGGTGTAGAAGCGCTTGAAAATTGTTTCCAGATTGTCCGGTGGAATACCCGGACCTTCATCTTCGACCGTCACGCGCACAAGTCTATCCGCCATGCGTGCGGCCACCGTTATTCTACCGTCGTTTGGACTGAAGGAGATGGCGTTATCGATAACGTTGCGGAACACCTGTCCCAGGCGTTCGTCGCGGCCCATAATCCTGATCGGCACGTTCTCCGGCAGAGCGGTATCAAGCGCAATCCCCCGCGGCAAACCGATCACCCGATACACTTCGAGAATGGTCGTAAGCAGGTGGCCAAGATCGACGGAAATCGACGGCTCGCGGCTCAGCTCAGCGTCTAGCCGCGACGCGCCGGAAATATCGGTGATCAGGCGGTCGATCCGCCGGACGTCGTTTCGCACAACCTGCATCAATTCCTCGCGCGACCGTTCATCGCCGGCGCGGCGCAGCATTTCCGTGGCGCTCTTGAGCGATGTCAGCGGGTTCTTGAGCTCATGCGCCACGTCCGCGGCAAAGCTTTCGATGGCATCCATTCGCTGGTAAAGAGCGCGTGTCATTTCGGACAGGCTTTTTGCCAGATCGCCGATTTCATCCTGGCGATCCGGCATCGAAGGCATCACTTCACGGCCCATGCGCCCGCCACGTACGCGATCCGCTGCCGCAGCAAGCCGCCGGATCGGTTCGGCAATGAAGCCGGCAAGGTAAAGCGACGAAATCAGCATAACAATGAGCGCCACCAGGAACACTTTGATCAGGGTTGCCCGCTCTCCTCTCAGGATACTGTCGATATCGCCCCCTTCCGTTGAAACCATCAGGGCGCCGTAGATCGCCTTAAACCGCTGCACCGGGACGGCGACCGAGAGGACGAGCCGGTTGCGGTCATCGACGCGTTCGGCGATTGCGGCATCTCCGTTCAGCGCCCGATTGACCTCGGCGTAAATGCGGCCATCATCGCCCATTTCCAGATAGGGCTCCAGCCGCGAGAACGGGCGCACGCCCATCACGCCGTCGTAGAACCGGTTCCAAGCCTGCTCGGCACGACTCCAGAAATCGAGTGCCGGCAGTTCGGAGACCTCGACCACGTTGCGCGCCAGCAGGTTCCGGGTGTCGAGTTCCAGCCGCCCATCGGTACCGTAAAGGCGCGCGCGCAGCGACGTTGGCGCGATCAGCTGACTGAGGAGCGGCTCCGCTTCGTCGAGGTTGATTGTGTGGTGCTCTTCGTCGGTGGTGTACTCGGCGAGGGTGGATGCAACGACCTGTGCCTGCTGCCGGATTCCCGCGAGACGTTCGTCCACCAGGCCCACGCGATGCGACTCGACCGTGAGGACGCCGCCGATCAGAAAAACTAGCGCAACGGCATTGAGGGCAATGATTCGCTTTGTGAGTCCCATGTGCGGGCGGCCCTCCAGCGGCGCGGAAAACGCGCGCCGCAATGAGGCAATCGGATGCCCGCTAAAGCGGCGGAACAGGGAGTCGCTCGGTACGTCAGCCACTCCGCCTCAACTCTCGCGGTAACGATAGCCTACGCCATACAGAGTCTCGATGGCTTCGAAATTGTCGTCGGCAGCCTTGAATTTTTTCCGCAGCCGCTTGATGTGGCTGTCGATCGTCCTATCGTCGACATAAACCTGATCGTCATAGGCAGCGTCCATGAGATTGTCGCGGCTCTTTACAAACCCGGGCCGCTGCGCAAGGCACTGCAGGATGAGGAACTCCGTAACGGTGAGCCGGACCGGTTTGCCTTCCCAGGTGCATTCGTGCCGCTGCGGATCGAGCACGAGATTTCCGCGCACCATCACGTCGCGCTTGGGTTCGCCCGATTCTGCCGCATCTTTCGGCGGCTCGCGTCGCCGGAGCACGGCCTTCACGCGCTCAAGCAGCAGCCGGTGCGAAAAGGGCTTGCGAATGTAATCGTCCGCGCCGGCATTCAGGCCGACAACCTCGTCGATTTCCTCATCTTTCGAGGTGAGGAAAATCACCGGGATATCGCTTGTCTGCCGGAGCTGGCGTAGCAGTTCCAGCCCGTCCATCCGCGGCATCTTGATATCGAGAATTGCAAGATCGGGCGGCATTGCAGTCAACGCCTCGAATGCAGAGGCGCCGTCGGAGTAGGCGCGTACGTCGTAACCCTCCTGCTCCAGCAGCATGCTGACAGAGGTGAGGATGTTCTTGTCATCGTCGACGAGCGCGATGTTGGCCATTCGTGCTTTCCAACCTGTGTTTGGGCCCGCAATATAGACATCCTCGCCGTAGGGGCAAAGCAGCGGGGCGATGCCGGGACCGGCCGCCCGCCCCAGAATTGTCTCGCGGCGTGCGAAAGCATCGGTTAGAGGGGTCTGCGGAAACCGTGGGATTGCAACGGATGGGTGAAAGCTGGCTGGAAAAATACCTCGAAGGCGGCCTTTTCAAGTCGCGCTGGCTACTGGCGCCCTTTTACGTAGGTCTGGTCATCGCGTTGGCGATGCTGCTGGTCGTCTTTGTCCGTGAGCTCGTCACATCCATTCCGGAAATGATTTACCTCGATGCCGAGCAGATGATCTTGTCGGCCTTGACTCTGATCGATCTTTCCCTCGCAGGGAACCTCGTGCTGATCGTGATCTTCTCCGGCTACGAGAATTTTGTTTCCAAAATCAATACCGGCGACAGCGAGGACCGCCCATCCTGGATGGGAACGCTCGATTTTTCCGGGTTAAAAATGCGCCTGATCGGATCCATGGTGGCGATCTCGGCCATTTCGCTCTTAAGAGCGTTCGTCACCCTCACCGAACCCGCCACAGCGTTGGACGAACGCAAGCTGTTCTGGCTCGTCGCGCTTCATTTCACGTTTTTGTTTTCCGGAGTGATGTTCGCGCTGATGGATTGGCTGGCCGGCCTTACTGAGGAGCGCCGCATTGCCGAGCAGCGCGAACTTGAACACCACGCAGCCGAGCCGCTGCCTAGCGAAACTCCACCTTGAGAATTTCGTAGGAGCGGGCGCCGCCGGGGGCGGCCACCTCTACTGTGTCGCCCTTGCTCTTGCCGATCAGCGCGCGCGCGATCGGGCTGGAGATGGAAATGCGGCCGTTCTTCGCATTTGCTTCGAGATCGCCGACAAGCTGATACTTTACTTTTGCGTCCGTATCTTCGTCGATCAGCGTCACCGTTGCGCCGAACTTCACGGTAGTGCCGGACAGTTTAGATACATCGATAATGTCGGCGCGCGAGAGCTTGTCCTCCAGCTCGACGACACGGCCTTCGATGAAGGCCTGGCGCTCCTTCGCGGCGTGGTACTCGGCGTTTTCGGAAAGGTCGCCATGCGCGCGCGCTTCCTCGATCATGCGGATGACCGCTGGGCGCTCAGCCACTTTCAGGTGATTGATCTCGTCTTCGAGGGTCTTATACCCCTCCGCCGTCATCGGTATCCGTTCCATCGGCCAAGCCGTCCTATACGTGGCAAAACCGCTCCGTCCGGCGGTGTCCCAGCCGGTGGCGAAGCTCTGCGCTATTCGAAATCCTCCCAAATACTGTAGGAGGGGCTCACCGCGACTTCAAGAGACGCGCAGGCCCGCAAAAGGTTCCCGCCTAGCCATAGGCCTGCAGTGGGCGCACTTCCAGGGCGCCTTCCCGAAGCGCAGCAATGGCTTGGGTGGCCGCAATGGAACCGGCAATGGTCGTGTAATAGGGCACCTTCTGCTGAAGGGCCGTGCGGCGGATAGAGAACGAATCGGCCAGCGACTGCGCCCCTTCCGTGGTGTTGAACACCAGCTGCACCTCGCCGTTCTTCAGCGCATCCACAATGTGCGGCCGGCCTTCCAGCACCTTGTTGATCAGGCG
>JAICVV010000270.1 GCA_025935155.1 Alphaproteobacteria bacterium | reverse complement strand
GCTGATGCGGTGTGCATTCGAGCCATCGGCATTCATCACATAAACCTGCTGCGAGCCGCCGCGATCGGACTCGAACGCGATCTGCGTGCCGTCTGGCGAGAAGCTGCCGCCTGTATCGATAGCCGGATCGGAGGTGAGGCGGGTCACCGCGCGGCTGCGCAAGTCCATCACATAGATGTCCGAGTTGCCGCCCTTCTCCAGAGTCATCACCACCTTGTTGCCGTCCGGCGAAAAGCGGGGCGAGAAGGTCATGCCCGGGAAGTTGCCCAGCATCTCCTGGCGGCCGGTTTCCAGATCGAACAGATACACGCGCGGCTTGCCGCCGGCGTAGGACATATAGGCGATCATCTGCGCGCTGGGATTGAAGCGCGGCGTCAGCACCATGTAGCTGCCATTGGTGAGGAAAATGGGGTTGGCGCCGTCTTCATCCATCACCGCGAGCCGCTTCACGCGTTTCGCAGCGGGGCCGGATTCCGCCACGAACACGATGCGCGTATCGAAATAACCCTTCTCGCCGGTGATCCGCTCGTAGATCTTGTCCGAGATCATGTGCGCGATGCGACGCCAGTTTGCAGGCGTTGTGGAAAAGGAAAGGCCAAGCATCTGCTGCCCGCCATACACGTCCCACAGGCGGAAATCGGCGCGCAGCCTTCCATCCGCTTGCGTTACTGCCTGTCCCGTCACGAGCGCCTGCGCATTGATCACCCGCCAGTTGGCGAATTCTGGCGTCGCATTGATGTCTGTAATCCGCTCGACGAACGATTTTTGATCCAGCGGGCGGAACAGGCCGGAGCGGCCGAGATCGGCACGGATCACACCCGCGATTTGCGCGCCCTGGCCGCCCAGGAAATCCGGGATGGCGATCGGCATCGGCTGGATGTTGCCTTGCGTCACATCGACATGCAGCGCCGCGAAAGCCGGTCCACCGAAAGCAAGCAACGCGGCAATCCATGCGGTCAACACAAGGGCAATGCGTTTCATTCCAAACTCTCCATCTACTGACCCACCATCTGCCGTGGATCGAAATTGAGCGTGATCTCCTGCCACTGGTTGTAGCGGTCCGCGGGTAGCTTGTACGGCGCGCAGGTATAAATAGCGCGACGCGCCGCTTCTGCCGCCGCGCGGGTAAAGGAATCGTGGGCCGCCGCGCTTTCCGATTCAGCGGATAATTGTGGCGGCTGTGCGACAGAGCCATCCGGCTTCAGGAACAGGTCGAACTGCACCACCAGTTCCTCCGGATGCGGCGCGCCCACCGGCGGGCTCCAGCATTGCTGAATCTGGCTGCGCAGTGAATCCTGCAAATCCATCGTCATCGCCGTCTGCGGCCCGAAGCCTTTGATGGTTTTTTCGGCCACGCGGGCATTGGGCGCGGATTTCTGCGCGGCCTCGCGCTTGTCGAGCAGCGCCATGACCTTGTTGATATCGAAATCCTGCTTCTTCTTCGGTTCGGCGTCCGCCTTCGGCTGCGGCGTGGGTTTTTCCTTTGGTAGCGGCGGCGGAGGCTTTGGCGCAGGCTCCGGCTCGATGGCTTCCGCCTTCGGCGGCGGCGCTTCGACCGGCTTTGGCGCTGGGGCAGGTTCGACTTTCGGCGGAGGCGGCGCAGGCTGCGGCACCGCTTCCGTCTTCTGCGGTTCGGGCGGCGTGACCTCGTCCTCTTTCGGCTCTGCCTTGGGCCGCGCCTTTACAGTCGCAATCAGATTTGTCTTGGCTGCAATCGTCACCAGATCGACCGGCACCACAGGCGGCGACTCCTCGGTGACCTCAAGTTTATGCGCGAACGTGAACAAGGTCGCGCCGATCACGGCAATATGCAGCAGCGCCGAGCCGACGAATCCCACCGGCGAGCGCCGCGCGCCCGCCATGGTCGCCACGGACATCCTACTCCGCGTCTGGATGCTTCTTGCGGGCGACATCGGTAACCAGGCCGATATGGGTGAACCCTGCGGAACTGATGAGCGCCATCACCTCCATCACGCGGCCGTAATCGACCGACTTGTCCCCCCGCACGAAAATACGCTGGTCGTAGCCATTGGTTGCAATGGCGGTGAGCCGCGGCACCAGATCCGCCTCGTCTACCGGCAGCTTCTGCAGGTAGATGCGGCCATCCCTCCGTACACTGACGGACAGCGGCTCGCGATCCTGCGACAAGGCTTGCGCGCGGGTTTTTGGCAGATCGACCGGCACGCCCACGGTGAGGAGCGGCGCCGTCACCATGAAGACAATCAGCAGCACCAGCATCACGTCCACGAACGGCGTGACGTTGATCTCGGACATCGGCCTTATGCGGCCGCGCCTGCGTCCGTTCTCGATGCGGCGGACATGCGCCACCATCAGCGCGCCGCCTTCTCATCCAGCTGACGCGAGAGGATGGCGGAGAACTCGTCGGCAAAGCTTTCCATCCGGCCGGTGTAGCGGCCGATATCGTTGACGAACTTGTTATAGAAAATCACCGCCGGGATGGCGGCAAGCAACCCCATAGCGGTGGCGAAGAGCGCTTCGGCGATGCCGGGCGCCACTACAGCCAGCGTGGTGTCGTGCCGCGCCGCAATGGACGAAAACGAATTCATGATGCCCCACACCGTGCCGAACAGCCCCACGAACGGCGCCGTAGCGCCGACGGTCGCAAGAAATCCCAGCTGACGCTCGATACCTTCGGTTTCGCGCTGGATGGTGACGTTCATCGCCTTGTCGATGCGGTCCTTCACGCCCGGCAAAAGGGACTCGCGCGGCGGCCCGCCTTCGAAAGCGCGCCGCCATTCGCGCAGCGCCGAGGTGAAAATCGCCGCGAAAGGATGATCGGTGCGCTGGGAAAACTGCTGATACAGTTCATCCAGCGACAGGCCGGACCAGAATGTCCGTTCGAATTTGGTGGCGCGGCGCCGCAAGGTGCCGAGCGCCATCCATTTGTTGATGATGATGGCCCACGACCACAGCGATGCCAGCACCAGCAGCACGAACACGGTTTTCACGATCGCGTCCGCCCGCACGAACAGCGACACAATAGAGATGCGGTTCAGCGACGGCGCGAAGGTATCGCCCCCCGGCGTTGGCGTGACATCCACGTTGGTGGTGGGCGCGGCAGACGGGGGCGCGAGCTCCTGCGTCTGCGCATCGTGCGAGACGGGGGCGGCGCGCGGGGTGCGCTGGGCATCTGCCGTGGCCGAGCCGAAGCAGATCGCCAAGGCTGCCGCCAGCGCGGCGGCCGTTCGCCGCAATGTCATTGTCCGAAACCTCACCGGCCCTCCGCCGGCCAAGCCGGCAAAAACCAAAGCGAATCGTCTGATTCTAAAGGCCATTTTACCTTGGCCGAATTTGGGCGCGAATGGTTAATCGATTCTTTCTGTCAGGTAAGGCGCGAACTTGTCGCGCGTCGCCTGCGGGATACGGCGGGGCCTTCCATCCAGAGTCATGATGCAGGCTTCGACGCGCCCGCGCGTGAGGTGGGCCCCTTCGCAAAAGATATTTTGCTCCGCGGTCATGCGCGCGCCGCTGACGGAAATCGCGCGTGTGTGGACTTCGATCAGATCGTCCAGCCGCGCGGGGCGCAGGTATTCCAGCTCGATCTTGCGCAAGGTCCAGGCGGTCGGCTCGTCCGCTTCCAGTTGCGCCAGCCGCACGATGCCAACAGAGCGGAAAAACTCGGAGCGGCCGCGTTCCATGTAGCGCAAATAATTGGCGTGATAGACGACGCCGGAAAGGTCGGT
>JAICVV010000122.1 GCA_025935155.1 Alphaproteobacteria bacterium | reverse complement strand
TTGGCTTATACCGCGAGCGGACGGGCGCGCTGTTCATCCGGACCGCTGACGCGGCAAAAGCGGAAACCGTGCGCTCCAATCTGCTCGCGATCGCACGGGCCAATTATTCCATGCCGCCGGATCATGGCGCGGCGATCGTACGCACGATTTTGAACGATGCAAACCTCCGCGCGGAGTGGGCTGCGGAAGTAGCCGAGATGCGCGCCAAACTAAACGCAGTGCGCGGTAGAGTAGCGGACCTTTGCGTCAATAGCCTCGATCTGTCGCCGCTTGCGCAGCAGAACGGAATGTTTGCAACTCTGCCCTTGAGCAAGGCACAGGTGGCTCGACTGAAGGACGAGCACGCGATCTACATGGCTCCGTCCGGCCGGATAAACATCGCGGGGCTGATGGCGGCCGATCTGGGCGCATTCGCTAGCGCTCTCCGGTCTGTATTGGTCGGCGTTGCTGCCTGAAAAATGGATGCGGTATTACATGGCCGCAATGGCGGCGGGCGCACTGGTTTCGGGACGGAAGCGCGTCTGCCACTCTGTCTGCGGCGATGCGTGCAGATAATCCGGCCGGAAGCCCGCTGCGTTTGCTAGCTCATCCGAATTGCGAATCTCCAGCGAATCCTCGGAAATCGAAATCAGACCCATTCCGCGCATCTGCTGCAGCACGCGATTGACGTATGGTGTGGTCAAGCCGGTGCAATCTGCGATGTCCTGCTGCTTCAGCGGGAAGGGAACAGAAGCCTCCCGCCCAAGTCCGCTGTTGCGCAACCGGCGCTCCAGCTCAAGCAACAGATGGGCAATGCGGGGAAAAGCAGGCCGCCGCCCCAAATTCACCGCCCATTCCTGCAGGATCGCGCCATCGCGCAATCCTGAGAGAAGAAAAGCTGACGCAAGCCGGGGAAAATCCCTCTGCGTGTCTTCGAATGCTTCTCTGGAAATCTGGGCAACTGTGCAGTGCGTCAGCGCTGCCGCGGAGTGGAGCGCCGTTTTGTAGAGAAGACAATCGACGCCGGTCACTTCGCCGGGCAAGCGGAAATTGAGTATCTGCCTTCCGCCATCCCGCAGCTGCCGGTATTCCGAGAGCCAGCCCGAGATGACGATAAATATATGGTCGCAGGGACGACTCTCGTCGATCAGCTTGCGGCGAGGCTTCAGTTCAATGACATCTTTGGTGAGATTTGCCAGATAGCGTTGGCCCGCATCGCTTAAGACTATCAGCCGGCCCAAATTGCGCGCGACAGCTGAATCCAAGTTGGCAGCCACGATAGTCCCTCCGCTGGACCATCCACAAACGCGCAGATCATAAACCAGTTTCATCTTCTAGGTTAAGGGGATGTGCCCGGCCGCTGCCCTTTGGAAAAAGGTTCCGTGAAATTCCACGGCTGGGCGGTCTGCATTTTCTCCGGCGGCACCTGCTCGATCGCCGGCGAAAGGGGATCGCGGGAGGTTGTCTTGCCGAACGTGCCGCTGGGCTTCTGGCTGATGCTTTGGATATACGATACGAGTTCCCAGACCACCTTGTCCGGCAGCATGGCCCCGAAGGCCGGCATACCCTTCGCCCGCCCTTGCACGATGGTGAGATAGATGTTCGCGGGACTCGACCGGTAAATCCATGAATCGTCGCTTAATGACGGCCCCATCCCGCCGGCGCCATTGGCGGCATGGCAGCCGGAGCAGTTGAATGCCGCGAAATCCTTCATGCCGCGCTGCACGGCATTCGGATCGTTTGCGAGGGGATTCTTGATGTTTGGGGCCGTGTTCACGTCCCCCGGTACCACCCCGGTCACCGGTACCCGCAAAAGGGCCGCGGCTGGGATGCTGCCGCTGTAGAGCCGGGGCGGCGGCGGCACGGGTTTCGGCTTCTGCTCCGGTTTCATGAGGCCGTTGGCGGGAGGCGCCGGGGATTTCAAGGTCGTCTGCGGCTGGTTCAGTTGCGACTGCGCGCCCGCGATCACGGCCGTCGCCACTATGGCTGCGGCGCCGGCGAACGCGAGAAAGGCCGAACGGTTAGGCATCTTGCTCTCCATCGTCAGCCGGCCGTCCGAGCCGGAGAGTCCATCAAGGGGACGCCGTAGCGGCGCAGAAGGTTCCGGATCGCCGGCCTTTCCTGCACGAGGATTCGATTGAGTTGCGCCTTCAGGGTGGCGTCGCCTTTGCGCACACCAAGGGCAATCGAATACTGGAATACGGCGGGCGCGAAGCTTGCGGTGTCGTTGACAAAGGAGACCTTCAGCGGAGCGGCTGCTTTCTTGGCATAATAGCCGCCCAGCGGCCCCCACACCGCCGCCACATCGAGCTTTCCGTTCGCCACATCGTCGATCAACCGTGAGTGACCCTTTACCTGGGTGTCACGATAGATCATGTACCCGGCGATATTCTGCGTGATGCCCTGGCGCGCGAGCGCCTCCATTGGCGGCGTGTTGTCGTCGCCAATCAGGTGAACGCCGATCTTCAAGGTGCGCAGCCGCGGATCGCGCATGGACGACAGATGAATTCCGCGGTCCTCGCGATAGACGAAGACGTAGCCCGAGGTGAAATAGGGGACGGTGGTCTCGACCTCATCGAAGCCGGCCGGAACGCCCATCAGCACGTCGCACTTGCCGGCATTCAATGTCTTGCGCACGAAATGCTCGTGCTCATTGGTCCAGAGGTAGGCGACCGTTTCGTGCAAATCGCGCGCGACCAGCTCGGCGAGCCTGTTCTCAAAACCCTCGCCTTCAGCATTCGAGAAGGGCAGATTGTTGGGATTGGCGCAGACCCGAAATGCGCCATCGGCGCGTGCCGTCCCTGCTACGCAGACGACACCGGCCGCAATCGCGAGCATCCGCAGAATGCTCACAAGCAAATCAACAGTCCTGGACATCAATGAGCTCGCGCAGGCTGCTGGTTATTGAATTTCTGTGGCTGGGGCGTTCGCGGCAACGAGAACACCAGCAGTGAGCTGCCGCCGCTGGTATATTGCGGCACGTCTTGCGTCGCGCCATTGAAGCCGAGCGCGCCGGCGCGCACACGTGGATCGATTTCCGCATTGCCGATTGCGCCTGCCCAGCCGCCGATACCAGAGAGGATCGCAACGTATTGGGTACCGTCGCTGCCCATGTAGGTGACCGGCTGACCGACGAACCCGGATGGAGCGCGGAAGTGATAAAGCAGCTTGCCATTGCGGGCGTCCACTACATTGAACCAGCGATCCATGGTCCCGTAGAACGCAACGTTACCGGCGGTGACCATCGTGCCGCTCCAGACCGGCAGGTTCTCCTTGCGGGCCCAAACCTTTTTGCGCTTGACGGGATCCCATGCTGCGAATTCACCCCGATAGCCGCCGGGACCGCCGTACATGTCAACCGTCGCGCCGACGTAAGGCGTCCCGGCGATGTAGCCCACTTCGCTGGTCTTGAAGTCCATGCAGAGATGCTGGTGCGGGATGTAGAGCAGATGCGTGACGGGTGAGTACGCGGTCGGCTGCCAATCCTTGGCACCCGGTGCGGCGGGACAGATGTTCTGCACAGTTTTGCCGAGAGTTGGCGTCAGCGAATTGTTGGGCTGATAGCGCCCGGTTTTGAGATTGACGCCGCTGGCAGACGTCACGCTGTCGAATTTGTCGGCGGAGAAAATCTGCCCGTTGGTGCGGTCGACAACGTACATGAATCCGTTGCGGTCAGGATGGATCAGGACATGCCGTGGCTTTCCGCCAATGTTCATGTCGGTGAGAATGCTCTCGTTGATTTCGTCATAATCCCAAAGATCGTGCGGGCCGAGCTGATCCGCCCATACCGCCTGTCCGGTATCGGCATCGCGCGCGAACAGCGTCGCGGTCCACATATTGTCGCCGGGGCGCTGGTTGGAATTCCACGGGCCGGGGTTGCCGGTGCCGTAATAAATAAGATTGAGCTTGGGATCGAAGGCGATCCAGCCCCACACCGTGCCGCCGCCGATCTTCCATTTGCCCGGCGGCCAGGTTTTCACGCCGAGGTCTTTCCCCTGCTCCCATTTGTAGAAGGGATGAAATTTGGGGCCGATCAGAACATCCTTGTCAGGACCGGTTGAATAGGCGCGCCAGGCGATTTTGCCGGTGTTTTCATCCAGCGCGGTCAGCCAGCCGCGCACGCCCATTTCGCCGCCGCTATTGCCGACCAGAACTTTGCCCTTTGCTACCAGCGGCGCCATGGTCATGGTCTCGCCGCGGCTGATTTCGCCGAGCTTGACGGCCCAGACTTCCTTGCCGGTTTTCGCGTCCACTGCAACGGTGTGATTGTCGAGCGTATTGTAGAATATTTTGCCGCTGTCGTAGGCCGCGCCACGGTTCACCACATCGCAACACGCTTCGCCCTGTGAGGAGGGATCGGTGTTCGGTGTGTATTTCCATTTCATATCGCCGGAGGTCGCATCCAGTGCGAACAGCTCATTGGGATAGGCGCCGACCACATACATAATGTTGTTGACAATCAGCGGTGCCGCTTCCTGTCCGTGAATGGATCCAAGCGAGAAACTCCATGCGACCCGCAGTTGGCCCGCATTGGCTGCGTTGATCTGGTTGAGGCCGCTGAAGCGGGTGGCGGCATAATTTTTCGCCGGCATGATCCACTGCTTGTCATCGCGCGACATGGCATCGAGATCGTCGGCGGCAACTCGCATGCTCAAGAGCGCGAGCGCGGCTCCGGCGAGTATCAGAGTCTTGGCCCAAGGCGTGCGATTCATGTGCGTGCTCATCCCGCTAGTCGATTGTGTAGAGATAGGCCGCGATGTCGCGCGCATCGCGGTTATCAATTCCCAGCGCCGGCATGGCGTTGCCCGGCACGATCTTCTGGGGATCGCGAATCCACCGCACCAGATTGTCGGGCGTGTTGCGCAACATGCCGGCCACATAGCCTCGCTGTGCAAAATGCGTCAGCGGTGGACCGACGAGGGAATTTGCGCCGGAAATGCCCGGGACGGTATGGCAGGCGCCGCAGCCGTACCAGGAAATCAGCCCCGCGCCGCGCGATGGGTCGCCAACTTGTCTTGGGTCGGCGGTGCCTGGCGATTTGCTGCACCCCACGGAGGCTGCCGCGCACGTAAACAGCGACGCGCAGAATAGCAGCCGGTTGGAAGCTCCCCACATGCGAGCGAAAACGCGGATTACGTCGAATGGGCGCAGCCCGCCTGATGAATTCCCATCGATTGTGGCTCTTCCGCGCCGCTCAGTCCGCGAAAAATGCCACCCGCTCATGCACGAAGCTTACAGGAAGCTGGCCAAGCGGCAGTGACCGCGAGCGATAACTGGTTGAACGCGAGACCAGGAACCCCAAGCGCTGCATCACGTTTCCTTAGATTCAGCTAAAAGGAAGCTCCGAGCAGAACGCTGCCTCGCTTAGATCGCGCGCCAGGCGAGCGGATGTGCCAGCAACTTTGGGTCGATCGTCACCAGTCTCAGGTTCTCCACCTGGCATTGCGCCAGCAGCAGCCGGTCGAAGGGATCGCGCGTGTCCACGCCCACCTCCAAATCGGCAAGTACATGGGCCGCCTCGATCGCAATGAGCGACAAGCCGAATTGCGCAAGCAGGTCCGGCAGGTCGGCCGCCTCGATCTTCACGTCCAGCTTATCGATGCGGAATTTGATCGCGATTTCCCAGAGGCTCACGACGCTGGCGAACAATGCATTTCCCGCATGGCGCACGGCAGAGCGGATATGTGGTCTAAGGGCATCCGTCTTCCGCCGGGCGATGGGGATGAGAATGTTGGTGTCGAGCAGCAGCCTCATTTGGGCAGCTTGCGCTTTACCTTCGGCAACGGCTTGAGCAGGAAATCTTCGGGCAACGGGTCATCGAAGTCCGGCGCCACATAGGGGAAAGGATCGCGAATACCCCGCTCGCGCAGGAATTTCTCGCCGGCTTCCCAGTTGATGCCGCCCTTTTTCTTGTGGGGCACGATATCGCACACCGGCCGCCCGTTGCGGGTGACGGTGATCGTTTCGCCGGCTTCCGCCTTGCGCGCGAGCTGTGTGAACTCGTTTTTGGCCTGTTTGATGGAAACGGTATCCATGCGACAGAGTAGCTACCGGTAGCTACTCTGTCAAGGCGCGCCGCCTTCGGCTCACCAGATGTGCACGCGCTCGGCCGGCGCGACATACAGCTTCTCCCCCGGCTTTACATCGAACGCGGCGTACCAGCCATCGATATTGCGAACGACGCCGTTCACCCGGAACTGCCGCGGGCTGTGCGGATCGCTGACCACCTGCTTCTTCACGTAATCGTCGGTGACCTTGCCTCGCCAGGCTTGCGCCCAGCCGAGGAACACCCGCTGATCGCCGGTCAAGCCATCGATTACTGGCGCCCGCTTCCCGTTCAGCGATGCATGATAGGCATCCAGCGCCAGCGTGAGGCCACCCAAATCGGCGATGTTCTCGCCCATGGTGAGATCGCCGTTCACATGCACGCCGGGCAGGGGCTGGAACTGCGAGTACTGCGCCCCGAGCCGTGTGGCGCGCGCCTTGAACTGCTCGGCATCGGATTTCGTCCACCAATCGCGCAA
>JAICVV010000309.1 GCA_025935155.1 Alphaproteobacteria bacterium | reverse complement strand
TCGCATGTGGCGAGCGTTTATATTCAAAACATGCTCACGCTGTTTGGGCGGCTGACCTTGACGGCGGGAGTGCGGCACGATGACGATCGCGAATTCGGCGGACATAATTCGGTGAAGTTCGCGGCAGCACTGCCCCTGAACGATCGGGGCACGGTGCTGCTCGCCAATTACGGCGACGGCTTCAAGGCGCCGACGCTGTACGAGCAGTTCTCCCAATTTTCCAACCCGCTGCACTCACTCGCGCCGGAAGTGGCGCATGGTTGGGAAGCGGGTGTTGAACAGCGGCTGTTCGATGGCGTGCTGGTCGCGCAGGCGGCCTACTTCTATCGCCGCACCGGCGATCAGATCGATTTCTTCACGCCGGACTGCTTCGCGAACCCACCTCCGGAAACGTGCAAGACGCGGCCGTTCGGCTACTACGACAACATCGCGCGCACGCGGGCTGAGGGAATCGAGATCGAAACGACAGCGCACCTCGGCGATGAATTCAGTGTTAACGCGGCGTTCACCGGTATGAAGGCGATCGATCTCACCACCGGCCTCGATCTGGCGCGGCGTCCCCGTGCGACCGCGAGTGGAACGGTAACGTGGACGCCTGTGAAGGATTGGTCCGCGGGCGCAAGCCTGATCTATGTGGGGCGCAGGTTCGACTCGGCAGGCGAGGTCAATCCGTTGCCAGCCGGCACGACGCTCAACCTGTTTGCGTCACACCGGCTGACGGATTCGCTGGAATTTTACGCACGGATGGAGAACGCCTTCGACGCGCGCTACGAACCGGTATTCGGCTATGGCGCCCCTGGCCGTGCGGTGTATGGCGGCGTGCGGCTTGCCTATTGAGCACGGGCAACCCGCGCCGCCGTTCGCAACACATCGTCCGGACAAGGAAGAGCGGACGGGACCGCCGCCGCCGTTGGATATAGATCCTCACGGGCCTGCAAGTGCAGGTGGGCGCCATATGTCCGGAACCACGGCCCCGGCCAGGGACAGCTCCCGGTGAGTACCATTAAGGCCCCTGGGCATCGTTTTCCTGACGCGCGGGGCAGTACCCGTCCTTGTGGCAACTTAGGCAGCCGCAAGCCGCGCGGCAATGCTTTCCACCTGTTTTGTTGCAGCCTCGATTGCTTCTGCCGCGATTTCATCGGAGCGGGCCAGATCGATCATGGCTTTCGCCTGCGCGTCGAGCTGCTGGATTGTGGCGAAGTGTTCCTCGGTCATCAATAGCGCTGCCATCAACAGCAGGCGCGCATCGCCAATCTGCCCAAAGGATTGGGACAGCGTGGTAACCTTGCGATCCACATGCGCCGCGAGCTCGCGCAAATGCTGCTCCTCCCCAGCCTCGCAGGTCAGCGTGTAGCTGCGGCCATTAACGCTGATATCGACGTGCGCCATGGCCTATTCCTTCAGCGTCCGAGCGCAGCGCGGATTTCTCCGATGGCGCTGTCCAGCCTGGTCTCAATCTCTTCATTGGTGCTGGCGAGCGAACGGCCTTCTTCTTCCAGCTCGGCCATTCGTGCGAGCAGCGCCTCGCGTTCCTTCGTGAGCGCCGCAAGTTTGGCGCCATCCCGTGCAATCGGCGCAGCCGCTTTCTCCAGCGCATCCAGTGCTGCCGTGAGCCGGGCCGTTGCCGTTTCGAGCTTTGACATTCTGCCGATTCCTCGCCGGAAGAACCTAGGCCTTGCGCGCAAATCGGGTCAACGCCCGCAGCCCTTGACGCCCGCGGCAACGCCTCGCTAAGGCCCTTTCCGGCAGGCGATCCGCCGCCCATGCGCATACGCGACATTGTGGATAACCGTGCCATGCCTTGCGGCCGGACCTTTGCCGCTCTTGCTGCATTTCCGAGCGGAGGCGGCGCCAGGCCCGCGCATAGCCGCGGTGGGAATCGATCAGGAGGCAGGTATGGCATTACGCGTCGCGATAAACGGATTTGGCCGCATTGGCCGCCTGGTGCTTCGCGCCATCGTCGAATCGAAGCGCGACGATATTGTGGTTGTGGCCGTAAACGATCTCGGCCCAGTCGAAACCAACGCCTATCTGCTGCGGTATGACTCGGTGCACGGGCGCTTCCCCGGCGAGGTGCGGGTGGACGGCGACACGATGGTGGTGGATGGCCATAAGATCAAAGTCACCGCCATCAAGGATCCGGCCGAGCTACCACACAGGGAGCTCGGCGTCGAAATCGCGCTCGAATGCACCGGGCATTTCACCTCGAAAGAAAGGGCGAGCGCCCATCTGAAGGCGGGGGCCAAGCGGGTGCTGATCTCCGCGCCGGCGGACGGCGTCGACCTCACGGTCGTCTATGGCGTGAACGACAAGAAGCTCACCAAAGAAGACGTGATCGTCTCCAATGCGTCCTGCACCACGAACTGTCTCGCACCCGTCGCCAAGGTGTTGCAGGACACGATTGGCATCGAAAAAGGTTTCATGACGACCATTCATGCATACACTAACGATCAGCACCTTCTCGATCAGCTGCATAAGGATTTGCATCGCGCCCGCGCGGCAGCGGTGTCGATGATCCCCACTTCTACCGGCGCGGCCAAAGCGGTTGGACTGGTGCTGCCCGAGCTGAAAGGCAAGCTCGACGGTGTCGCGATTCGCGTGCCGACGCCGAACGTGTCTGTCGTCGACCTGAAGATCGTGGCGAGCCGCAAGACCACCGCCGAGGAGGTGAATGACGCGATGCGCCGTGCCGCCTCCGGGCCGATGAAGGGCATTCTGGATATTGTATCGGAGCCGCTAGTATCGATCGACTTCAACCACGATCCGGTGTCGTCCAGCTTCTGTGTCGATCAGACGAAGGTGATGGACGGCGACTTTGTCCGCGTGATGAGCTGGTACGACAACGAATGGGGTTTCTCGAACCGCATGGCCGATACCGCCGTGGCGATGGGAAAGCTGATTTGAATGCCGGGATTTCGCACGCTCGACGACCTCGATGTGAAAGGCAAGCGGGTGCTGGTGCGCGCCGATCTGAACGTGCCAACGAAAGACGGTAGAGTCACCGATACCTCGCGCATCGACCGGCAGGCGCCGGCCCTTCGCGAACTTTCGGACAAAGGCGCGAAAGTGATCGTGCTGTCGCACTTCGAGCGGCCT
>JAICVV010000444.1 GCA_025935155.1 Alphaproteobacteria bacterium | reverse complement strand
GTGGAATTCGTTGCGCTTGGCGTGGCCGCCGAAATCGTCGTGGTTTTCGAGGATGAGAATTTTTGCATTCGGCTTGGCGGCGCGGAAGAAGTGCGCCGCCGACAATCCGCTGATACCGCCGCCCACAATCACAAGGTCGTACACACCCGGCTGGTCTTCCGGCTTCTCCGCGTGCTCCCAGAACGTGCCGTCGCGCAAGCTGTGCGCCGTTTCGAACGAGCCGGGATGGCTGCCGCGGAGACCATTCAGTGTGGGCGGATAATAGCCGGGACGATCCTGCGGCGCGGGTTGCGGCGCCGCCGCGGGTGCGGCCGCGGCATGCGCGGCGCTGCTGGCCAAACCGAGCGCCCCGATCGCCACACCATCGAGAAAATCGCGCCGGTCGATGGCGGCATTCATCCCCAGCCGGTCTTTGCGTTTCTTGTCCGTCATCGTCCTGCCCAGCCTCCGTTTTCCGCAACACTAGGCCGTGTGGACGGATTGTCGCAAGTGTAGGGGGAGGGATTCCCAGCGCTGGCTCTGAGTGATTCATGGAATGCCGATTGATTCGCGAGGAGCGGTCGGCATGTCCACGAGGATGACGGAGCGGGATTGGGAAGTTGCAGTCGAGGCGTTTCGCGCCAGCTTGCCGCGACGCGGCGAGAAGAGCCGCCATGATCTGAGGTTTCTTAAGGCGCTGCACTATTTTTCGGTGCACAATATCTCGTGGCGGGCGCTGCCGGAGACGTACGGCAACTGGAATAGCGTATGGAAACGGTTCTGGCGGCTGTCGCACTCCGGCGTCTTCGAGTTGTTCTTCGAGAGCCTGGCATCGCTGAGCAAATCGGCGCATCTGGTGCAGATGTTCGATTCCACTGTGGTTCGCGCCCATGTCTCGGCCGCCGGCGCAAAAGGGGGCAGGAAGGCCAGGCCCTTGGCCGTTCGCGCGGCGGCTTCTCGACGAAAATCCACCTGAAAACCGATTTCGACGGAGATTACCTCGCCTTCGATCTGACCGGCGGAGAAAAGGCGGATGCACCGCAGTTTCCGGTTCTTCTCGATCTCGGGCCCGACATAAAGCCGCGCGCCGCAATCGGCGACAAGGGCTACGACAGCAAGGCCAACCGGCAAGCTGCGCGCGACCGTGGGATCGCCCCTGTCATTCCGTACAAATCCAATGCCCGGAACAAACCCGATTACTTCCCCAAGACGCTCTACAAGGGACGCGCACGAATCGAGCAGGGCGTCGGCAAGCTCAAAAGATTCAAGCGCATCGCCCTACGCTGCGAAAAGACCGCCCTGAATTTCCTCTCCTTCGTCCACCTCGCCGCGGGCTTCATCTTGATCAAATCCGTCCACACGGCCTAGGCGCAGCGACTTCGAGGTGGATCACGACCTCATCCAAAGCGTCATAGCTCGACACCGTCCGGTACGGGCGCTCGCAGTTATTCAGCTTGCAGCGGCAGTGACCTTGCCCATCCAGACAACGCACTGAAACTAACAGCGGACTGGTTTAACAAGGAGGATGCAATGTGCGGCGGCGGCAAGGATGATGGAACACCTGTGAGGCTGTCTTGGGTCGCTACTGAAATCTATTCTATTGCGCGATCACGTATAATGTTGATGGCCGGGCCAAGGTGTGCAAATTGCGGCACGACCCGCGCCGCC
>JAICVV010000267.1 GCA_025935155.1 Alphaproteobacteria bacterium | reverse complement strand
GTGCCGGCGCTGGCGATGGACCCAGCCTGTCAGCCCCTGATTCAGAGTCAGAGGAGCATGGCGAACACCCCGGTACACATCTTCATGACCGAAACCCGGAGCTGGTCGAAGAACTTGTCGGGAGCGGCGGCGGGCATGGGCATGGGTGGGGCGAAAACTTCGCAGGAAATTTCCACCGGCAAGGATGTCTACGTGATGCATGGCGGCAAATGGATCGACATGCAGACGAACTTCGCCGAGATGACAAAGCAGGGCGATCCCAGCGATCCAGAAATCAAGAAGGCGCAAGCGGGGTCGCGTTGCACGGCGCTTCCCGATGAGACCGTTGCAGGCCAGGCAGCCGCCGTTTACCAGCAGCACAATCCAGGGCTCGGCATCGATACGAAAATCTGGATTTCGAAAAGCACGCATCTGCCGCTCAAATCCGAAATCACCAACAAGGCGGGCGGCCCCGCGATGACGAGCTTCACGGTATCCACCTACGATTACAACAACGTGCGCGCGCCAGCCGGCGCGATCACCATGCAGCAGATGATAAACGCGCGCCGGCGCTGAATAGGCAGACGCCGCCGTTCTCCACGCGCGGGGGACGGATCTAGGTATACTATCGACGTGCACCGTCACTCGATCACGATGCGAGGGGCGGGGCGCTGGGGCGCGGCGATTTTCTCCGCGACTTGCTTCGCCAGCGAGAGGAAGGCTTGGGCTTCTGTGCTCTGGGGTGCCAGCGCGACGATCGGCGTACCGGCATCTGAGGTTTCGCGGATGGCCGGCACCAGCGGAATTTCGCCAAGGAACGGCGCATCGAGTTGCTCGGCGGTTTCCCGCGCGCCACCATGACCGAAAATGTGCGAAGCCTCCCCGCAATGCGGGCAGACGAACACGCTCATGTTCTCCACAATGCCCAGCACCGGCACGTGTGTTTTACGGAACATCTGCAGGCCCTTGCGCGCATCGATGAGCGCAATGTCCTGCGGCGTGGAAACGATCACCGCGCCCTTCAGCGGCACGCGCTGCGCGATGGTGAGCTGCGCATCGCCGGTTCCGGGCGGCATATCGAGCACCAGCACATCCAGCGGCGCCCATGCAACATCGTTCATCATTTGCGTGAGTGCGCTCTGCACCATGGGGCCGCGCCACACGAGAGGCGATTCTTCGCCCACAAGAAAACCGATCGACATGGTTTTCAATCCAAACTTCTCGATCGGCTGAAGTTTGTGGCCGTCGCTCACCGGCTTCTCGTTTATTCCCAGTAGCCGCGGCACCGACGGGCCATAAATGTCGGCATCCAGCAATCCCACTTTCATCCCGAGCTGTGACAGCGCCAGCGCGAGGTTCACTGCCACCGTGGATTTTCCCACGCCGCCTTTGCCGCTCGCCACCGCAATGACGGATTCCACGCCGGAAATTCCCATGCGCTGTGGCGCGTGTTGCGGATGACCAACGTGCGGTGCCGGTACTTGCTGCCGCGTCTCCTGATGCGCTGTCAGTACAGCGCTGACCGACAACACACCCGGCACGCGCGCCACCGCTTCCTCGCATGCCTGGCGCAACGGTTCGGCGGCGCGGCCGCGCTCCGGCGGCACCTCGATGGCGAACCCCACATTGCCGCCTTTCAGCACCAGCCCCTGCACCATCCCTGCTTCGACGACGCTTTTGCCTGTCGCCGGGTCGACGATGGCGGACAGCGCTTTCAGCACATCTTCTGTGGTAGCGGGCATGGCTCGTTTGCGCCTTTCTTGGGACAGCCTATATAACGCGCGAGCTTTTCGAACCAAGGAATCGCTGGGGCACAGCATTCCTGAAAACCGGCGAGACGGAATGCCCTGGACCAACCAATCCGGCAACGGCGACGGCGGCTCACGCGGTCCGTGGCACCGGCCCGATCCACCGAATGCCGGGGGCGGCGGCAGACCCGATCTTGAGGAATGGCTGCGCCGCGGACAGGATCGCTTGCGCAATATGCTGCCCGGCGGCGGCCGCGGTTTCACCACCGGCACGCTGGTGATCGTTCTGCTTGCCATCGTGGTGGTGTGGCTGCTGTCTGGAATCTATCAGGTCGGCGCGCGCGAGCAGGGAGTGGTGCAGCGCTTCGGCAAATTCGTCGCGCGCACAGGGCCGGGCATCAACTACCACCTGCCGTGGCCCATCGAGACGGTGGAGACGCCGGAGGTCACCAAGGAGAACCAGATCAACATCGGCTACGGCCAGGTGACGGATGCGAACGGGCAAACCAGCACCGAGGACATTCCCGAAGAAAGCCTGATGCTCACCGGCGACGAAAACATCGTCGATGTGAACTTCACGGTATTCTGGGTCATCAAGGACGCGGCATCGTACCTCTTCAACGTCGACAACCCGGATCAGGCCATCAAGGCGGTGGCGGAAAGCGCCATGCGCGAAGTGGTGGGCCAGAATCAGATCGAGCCCATCCTCACGCAGAACCGCGAGCCGGTGCAGATTCAGGTGCGCGAGCTGATGCAGAAGACGCTGGATGCTTATGGCGCCGGCGTCACCGTCACCCGCGTGCAGATGCAGAAGGCCGATCCGCCGCTGGAAGTGATTTCCGCCTATCGCGACGTGCAGGCAGCGCGCACCGACCAAGACCGCATGCGCAACGAGGCGGAAGCCTACGCCAACAAGATCATCCCGGAAGCGCGCGGGCAGGCGGCGCGCATCGTGCAGGAGGCGCAGGGCTACAAGCAGAAGGCGATTGCGGAAGCGAGCGGCGCGGCGAAGCAGTTCACCAGCGTGTACGAGGAGTACCGCAAGGCGCCGGAAATCACCCGCAAGCGGATGTACCTCGAAACCATGTCGCGCCTGTTCGCGCCGATGAACAAGGTGATCGTGGACGAGAACGCCGCGAAGAACATCATTCCGTATTTGCCGCCCCAGACCCTGGGGCGCAGTCCGGGCGAGACGGTGACCGTCACGCCGCCCTCGGCGTCGCAAACCGCACCCGCTGTTACGAGCGGCGATGGAGGCGGCCAATGAACCGCTTCGGGCTTCTTCTTGGCGGGGTTGTGGCCATTGTTGTGCTGCTGATCGGACTGTCGTGCTTTTACACCGTGACGCAGACGGAACAGGCGCTGCTGCTGCAGTTCAACGCGCCGCGCGAGATCGTTACCGAGTCGGGACTGCACACGAAAATCCCCTGGGTGCAGAGTGTGGTGTTCCTCGACAAGCGGCTGCTCAATCTCGAAGCGCCGGCTGAAGAAGTGATTGCGCAGGACAAGAAGCGCATGGTGGTGGACGCGTTTGCCCGCTGGCGCATTGTCGATCCCTTGCGATTCTATCAGGCGCTGTACGATCTCGACACGGCGCAGATTCGCTTGACCCCCATTCTCAGCTCGAATGTGCGCCGCGTACTCGGCCGGCAGACATTCGCCGCGGTTTTATCGGCCAGGCGCGCGCAGCTGATGCGCAACATCCGCGATAACATGAATCGCGACACGACCGGCTTCGGCATCCATGTGGCCGACGTGCGCATCCGCCATGCCGACCTTCCGGCGGAGAACAGCCAGGCGATCTACAACCGCATGAAACAGGAGCGTGCGCGCGAGGCGAACGAGTATCGCGCCGAAGGCTCGGAAATCTATCAGCGCATTCGCGCCCGCGCCGAGCGCGAGCAGACCGTGCTGCTGGCCGAAGCCACCCGCGAAAGCTCCATTTTGCGCGGGCAGGGCGATGCGGAGAAAACGAAAATTCTCGCCGATGCGTACGGCCAGGATGCGGATTTCTT
>JAICVV010000264.1 GCA_025935155.1 Alphaproteobacteria bacterium | reverse complement strand
GCGTTTCATCAGCGCGACGTTGCGCATCGCGGCGATGTCGTCGTGGTCCGCGAGGTAATAGAAGATCTGATAGGCGTGCGCGTAGTCGCCATGATCGTAATAAGCGGCGCCCTGATCGAACATCGCCTGATCGCCGGGCGTGGGTGGCGCACCTTTATCCTCCGTTGGCGGGGAGCTGTCGTCTGCCGGGAACGGAACATCGCCCAGGATTGGCGTACTTTGATCCTGCGCCCGCACTGGAAGCGTCGCGCAGAAGCAGATGAGAGTGAGAACCAGCAAGCGCATTTTCGGAACTTAGCATCTGCGCTTCCGGGCACAAAGCGGAGGTGCTAGGCAGAGCCTATGAGCGAGATTGGCGGCCCAATCGACGATGGCGGGATCGGCGTGCGCGAGGACCCATTCGCGCTGTTCGATGCATGGATGGGAGAAGCGAAAAAGTCCGAGCCCAACGAGCCGAACGCGATGGCGCTCGCCACGGCCGACGAGCACGGCCGTCCCAACGTGCGCATGGTGCTGCTGAAAGAGGTGAACGCCAAAGGTTTTGTGTTTTACACCAACTACGAAAGCGCCAAGGGTGGCGAACTCATTGTCAATCCGCATGCCGCACTTTGCTTTCACTGGAAGAGCCTTGGGAAGCAGGTGCGGGCGCGCGGCTCGGTTACCAAAGTCAGCGAAGCGGAATCCGACGCCTATTTCGCGACGCGCGCGAAAGACAGCCAGATCGGCGCCTGGGCAAGCGCGCAATCCCGGCCCATGGAAGGCCGCTTCGCGTTCGAGAAGCAGGTAGCGAAGTACGCCGCGAAATTTGCGTTGAGCAAAGTGCCGCGCCCGCCGTATTGGGGCGGGTTTCGCGTGATGCCGCTGGAGATCGAGTTCTGGCGCAATCGTCCTTTCCGGCTGCATGACCGGCTGGTTTATCGCCGCGATACGCCAACGTCGCTGTGGCGCACCGAACGGCTGTTTCCATGAGTGGAACGCTGTCCATTGCCGCCGCCGGCAAAGAGACCGCGCACGGCCCGCTGATGCGCCGCGCGGCATTTGCGTCGCTCGCTGTGTCGATCGGTCTCGTGCTGCTGAAAGCCATCGCCTATCTGCTGACGAATTCGGTGGCGATGTTGGCGTCGCTCGCCGATTCGTCGCTGGACCTGTTCAGCTCCACGCTCAATCTCGTCGCCATCCGCTCCTCACTCACGCCGGCAGACGAAGAGCACCGCTGGGGTCACGGCAAGGCCGAGCCGCTGGCAGGGTTGGGACAGGGCGCGTTCATCGCGGGATCGGCCACCTTCCTCATCATCCAGGCGATCAACCGTTTCATTTGGCCGGAGCCGCTGGATCGTCCGCTCGCCGGCCTTGTGGTGATGGGCGTCTCCATCGCTGCCACTTTGGTGCTGATCGCCTACCAGCGGCAGGTCGTGAAAAAAACCGGCTCCGTCGCCATCAGCGCCGACCGCATGCATTATGCCAGCGATCTCGTCACCAATATCGGTGTGGTGCTGGCAATCGGACTAACCGAATGGTTTCACTGGAAGCTGGCCGATCCCATCATTGCGCTGGGCATCGCCGCCATTCTCATCGGCAGCGCATGGAGCGTGTTCATCCAGAGCTATAATCAGCTGATGGATCGCGAACTGCCGGATGCCGGTCGCGACAAAATCAAGGCCATTGTCATGCGCAATCCGGAGGTGCGCGACCTGCACGATCTGCGCACCCGCGCGGCGGGCGTGCATACCTTCATCCAGTTCCACATTGAGCTCGATCCTACCATCAGCATCACGCGGGCGCATGAGATCAGCGATCAGGTGGAAAGATCGGTGTGCGCGGAGTTTCCCAATTCCGAGGTGATCATCCACCAGGATCCCGCGGGGCTGGAGCGGCCCGCAGGTTTGGCGCAGCGCTAGAGCGTAATTGCTTGACATGGAATCGCCCCTAATTCGTCATCGCCCAGCCGAGCGAACAGCGAGGTCCGGGCCCCCCATTTTCGCGCCCGAAAAATTGGGTCGTCCGGATCGCGCGAAAAAGAGCGCGACCGGACGATGACGGTGTTTGGTTGTGAGAAGATTTTGCTCTAGTTCGGCAGGCCGAAGACGTACAGCCTGCCGCCGAAGCCGTGATCCGAGCCGCCGATGTAAATCTTGCCGTTCACCACCGTGGGCGATGACGTCACCAGCGGATCGTCCAGCACGCCTTTCCAGATTTCGTTGCAGCCGCCGTTCGCCACGCAGCTCACCGGCCACGCCAGGAGCTCGCCGCTGTTGCGTCCCGCATAAACCACGCCATTCGCCACCGTCGGCGAAGAGATGATCGCATCCTGCATGCCGGTCCCGAACAGCACCGCCTTTGGGTTGCAGGTTTGCTGTCCGCAGCCCTTCGCCTTGTAGACGTTCAATCCGGATTCGAGGCCCACGAACACGTAGCCGTTCGCCACCGCCGGTGAGCCGTCGAAGAAATTGTTCTGATCCACCGCTTGCCACAGCACATCGCAGGTTGCCGCGCCGCAGCCATTGGCATCGATAGCGGAAAGCGTGTGATCCGATGCAATGTACATGACGTGACCGGAAATCGCCGGCGAAGAATTGAAATTCTCGCCGTGCGTGTCGGCTGTCCACAGCGGCTGGCAAATCTTCGCGCCGCAGCCTTTCGCGTTGAAGGCATACAGCTTGCCGTCCTGATTGCCGATCAGCAGCGTGCCTTTGTAAATCACCCCGGTGGATTGCGTGCCCTGGCTCATCTGGCCTTTCCACATGGGCTTGCACAGCGCCTTGCCGCAACCGTCCGCATGAAAGGCATTCACATTGCCGTCCCCGCCGCCGATGAACACGCGGCCGTTCCACACCGCGGGAGAAGACGACGACGAAACTGGTCCGGCATCGCCGCGCCACAACGGTTTGCACACCTGCTGGCCGCAACCGGCGGCCGAGAACGCATTCAGCTTGAACGAGCCGTCGGTGAACGTGGTCTGCGAGGCGATATAAACGACGCCGTTCGCCACCGCCGGTGAATTGTGGATGTTCACCAGCGATGCCGACCACAGCGGAGTGTCGCAATCGCCGCCGCCGCAACCGTCAGCCGGATAGGCGGCGAAATTGCCGTCCACTTCGCCGATATAAACGATGCCATCCACCACGGCGGCGGACGAGAAATCCACCAGCTCGCCGCCCAGGGAATCGAAGTACAGCATTCCGGCAGAGCGGACGCTGTTGGCATCGAGCGTGGTTTCAAAAGGCTGATTGCCGCTGTGCCTCTCGTCGAAACGAAAATGCGGCCAGTCAACCGTTTGCTGTCCGGTGGGCAGCGCTGGCCGGGCCTCAACGGGGGGCGAAAAGGCCGGTAGCGCAATCGACAGCACGGTCAGACTGGCCGCAAGGGCGGAAAGGCGGAATGCAAACACGAAAGAATGTCCCCTCAAATGGCGTTTGCCGCGCGAAGGCGGCGCTCCGTGGATGAGACGGAAGGAGAGGGGCGCTTTATTCCGTGAGCCACGCGTGGCTGCCATGCGCGCAAATCTGCTCTACACTCCCTCCATGGCCGAACATCACGCCCAGCACATGAAAGAGCCGCGCCGCACGCTCATCCTCACCGGCGCCTCGCGGGGCATCGGTCACGCGACTGTGAAACGGTTCGCGAGCGCCGGCTGGCGTGTCATCACCTGCTCGCGCCACGCCTTTCCGGAGAACTGTCCGTGGGCCGCGGGACCGGAAGATCACATCCAGGTCGATCTCGCCGATCCGGATGACACTCTGCGCGCCGTGGCGGAAATGCGCGAGCGGCTGACGGATGGCAAGCTCCACGCCCTCGTCAACAACGCCGCGAT
>JAICVV010000228.1 GCA_025935155.1 Alphaproteobacteria bacterium | reverse complement strand
TCTTCGCCGAGATAACCGGGCACCACCGGCACGCCCGCTTTGGCCATCAGCGCCTTTGCCTGGTCTTTGAGGCCCATGGCGCGAATGGCGGATGGCGGCGGACCGACGAAGACGATACCGGCGGCGGCGCAGCCTTCGGCGAACTCAGCGTTCTCGGAGAGGAACCCGTAGCCGGGATGGATGGCTTGCGCACCGGTCTGCTTCGCGGCAGCCAAGATCGCGTCGGCCTTCAGATAACTTTCGCGCGCGGGCGGCGGCCCGATGCGCACGGCCTCATCCGCCATCGCCACATGCATCGCATGGGCGTCCGCGTCCGAATAAACCGCGACGGTGGAGATGCCGAGCCGTTTGGCGGTGCGCATCACCCGCACCGCAATCTCGCCCCGGTTGGCTATGAGTAGCTTGGAAAACATCTCCGGAGCTATACTAAACCCCGGCCGACCCGCAAAACCGGGCTATCGCCGCCCGGCGGAGATCGTGTTGGTGAATACGACACCCTCGGAATCCTTTTCGGTCCAGGTGTCTCCCACATGATGGGTCTCAGGGAACGGGCGACAGTTGGTGGCGTCCTCTCCCTTCGCAGGCGGTGGATCGGTGACGGTGAAGCAGGCGGTCTGCGCGTCCTTCCAGACGAAGGTGCCCTTGATCACCCGGCCACTGGGATAATGGTTCTCGAAGGTACCATCCTTGTTGAAATAGTAGACGTACACCTTGCCGCTCGGCGAGGTGCTGGTGACGGTATTGCCATAGAGCCCCTCGAACGGATCGGCGTGCGCTGGCGCGGCCAGTAGCGCCGCCGCGAAGCAGATAACAGCCGCCCTCATGCGCAGCCCTCTCACTGAAAGCACGATCGCTCATGATCTAGGGATCTATTCTGTTTGGACAATGGGAGAGATCGGACCCTCTTCACTGCAACCGGTGCACGGCACCGAAATAGCATGGCGCCGGTCTGCAGTGTGCGTGCGGATTTGACCGTCGCTTCCGGCCGCCCATTGTGCCACAAGCGCCCGTCCTTTCGGAGCAAACCTCATGCGGATGATAACCCTTGCCGTGCTTGCCTCGGCCCTGATGACCGCTTCGGCGCTTGCCGATGCCAACAGCGCCTACCTCGCCGCCAACGCGAAAAAGCCCGGCGTGCACGTCACCGCCAGTGGGCTGCAGTACAAGCCCATCAGCCGCATCGGCAAGAATCCGCAGAAGCCCGGCGCCACTGATTGCGTCACGGTCAACTACAAGGGCACCTTCATCGACGGCCGCGTGTTCGACCAGTCACCGCCCGGGCAGCCCGCCTCCTTCCCCGTGAACGGCGTGATCCCCGGCTGGACCGAGGCACTCCAGCTGATGCATGTGGGCGAGACGTGGCAGCTGACCATTCCCTCCAACCTTGCCTACGGGGCTGCGGGCGCTGGCGGTGGAAAAATCCCGCCGAACACGCCGCTGGTGTTCTCCGTCGAGCTGCTGAAGGTGGCCCCGAACTGCTAGGGGCGGAGGACCTTGGCGCGCCGTTTCGTAAAGAGCGTGAGGAACCGGCTTCTCACGATTTCAAACAGCGTGGGTGGAAGAAATCCATAGGCGTATGTAGCGCGTTTGGCCGGAACTGGCGCTAGACCCGCATTGGGCCAGAAGTCGACATTCGCCTCTGAGACGACAATCCAGGTGCGGGCGTCATCCAGCCCAAGTTTCTCCGCGACCGCTTGCGGAATTTCGATGCCGGTTGTCTGGCCTCTCGGCTGAGAATGAGTGATTGGCAGGATGACGACAAGCTGCGCGTCGGCATCGTCGTCCAGCGTGGCGACAAGGCAAGCCGGCCGCTCCTTGCCGGACATGCGTGTGGAGCGTGCCTCGTCAAACCACAGATAATCGTAGCGAAAGACGAGGCCCGGCTCCGGCCGCGGAAGCGGCATCGGTTATTTCATTAACTTGTCTAGGTGGTTGTGGCGCTTGTCCATCTTCGCCGAGCGGACCGCCTCGATGATCGTGTCCGGCAAATCCTCGACAGCGTGGCTGCGTTTCGCGGCAGCAAGCAGCCAATCGTACCGCTCCGCCGACATCAGCACCAATTCACGGCGCCCGTGGCGCGTGATCTCCACCGGCTCCCGGCGGGCCTGGTGCTGATATTCACCAAAATTACGCTGAAATTGCTGTGCAGTAGCATGCGTCATTATTCAGATTATACGAAAAATCCGGCGAAACTCAACGGAGTTTCTTCTTTGCCCGTCACAGCGGCACGGTGGCGGCGGGGCCGGGACACCCTATATAGCTAGTGTCCCGAACGGGCCGAAGGAGGCACACCGCATGCTCATTGCCCTGATCGTTGTCGCGCTCATCGTGGTGTTCGCGATTTTCACCTACAACCGGCTGGTCACGCTACGGCAGGCCTGGAAGCGCGCCTTCGCCGACATCGATGTGCAACTGAAGCAGCGGCAGGACCTCGTGCCCAATCTGGTGGAGACGGTAAAGGGCTACGCCAGCCACGAGAGCTCCGTTTTCATCCAGGTGACGGAGGCGCGCGCCGCGGCGATGCGGGCCAACACGGTGGGGGAAAAGAGCGCCGCCGAAGGGGCGCTGACGGGCGCGCTCGGCAACCTGATGGCGGTAGCGGAGAACTATCCGCAGCTGAAAGCGAACGAAAATTTCCTCAGCCTGCAAAGCGAGCTGGCCGATCTGGAGAACAAGATCGCTGCGGCCCGGCGTTTCCTGAACAATGCGGTGGCGGAATACAACTCGGCCATCCAGCAGTTCCCCGGCGTGCTGTTTGCGGGCGCTATGGGCTTCACGCCCGCCGAAATGTTCACCCTGGATGCGGAGGAACGCGCGCAGATGAAGACGGCACCGAAGGTGAGCTTCGGCTGAGAGCCTTACTCAATTGCACGAAATTTTCATCGGCTTTGTGAAATGTCTCTCCTCCGCGTTCTCCGCGACTCCGCGTGTAGAAACTAGTTCGCGCGGAGACGCGAGAGCGCGGAGCAGATCAACTGAGGACGGACCATAGCTGTGGCGCTGATCGGCCTCACCACCTACCGGCAGAACAACAACATCAAATCCACAGTTCTTCTGCTGCTATTTCCGCTGCTGCTGCTGACGTTGCTGGGCGTCATTTTCTATTTGGCTGGAGCGTTCGCCGGCCCGCGCGAGCTGTTCTATTCGTTCGGCATAGAGCCGGTGCTGGGAACGGGCACGCCGCTCGATCTCGCGCTCTCCGCCATCTACGATTACTGGCCGATCATCATCGGCATTGCGGCCGTGTGGCTGCTGATCGGCTATTTCTTCAACGACTGGATCATTCACCGCGCCACGGGCGCTGAGGCCGTGACGCGCGCAGAGCAGCCGGAACTCTACAATCTTGTCGAGAATCTGTGCATCAGCCGCGGGCTGAAGACGCCGAAACTTTACATCGTGCCGACCGGCGCGATGAACGCCTATGCCAGCGGCATCGACGAGCGCAGCTACGCCATCACCGTAACAAGTGGACTGCTTGCCGCGTTGAACCGCGAGGAACTGGAAGCAGTGCTCGCGCACGAGCTGACGCACATCATGGAGCGCGACACGCGCGTGCTGATCGTGACCATCGTCTTCGTGGGCATGATCTCGTTCCTCACGCAGCTTCTGTGGCGCAGCATCCGCATTTCGGCGTTTGCGACCGGGCGGCGGCGCGGCCGGGGCGGCGGCGGGGTGATGATCTTTCTGTTGATCGCCGCGGTGGCTTCAGCGGTGGGCTATCTGCTGGCGCTGGTGCTGCGCTTCGCCATCTCCCGGCGGCGCGAATACCAGGCCGATGCCGGATCGGTGGACCTGACCAAGAACCCCGACGCGCTGATCTCCGCGCTGCTGAAAATTTCGCGCAACCCTGACGTGCCGCACGTTTCGAGCGAGGTGCGGCAGATGTTCATCGAGGCGCCGCCATCAAGCTTCGCGCTGGCCCAGCTGTTCGACACCCATCCGCCCATAGCCAAACGCATCGCGGTGCTGGAACAGCTCGGCGGCCACGCACCGGTTGTGCTGGACGCACCATCGCCCCCTGCCCCTGCCGTGACCACACCTGCTCCAAGCGAACCGCATCCGACGGGGCCGTGGGGATAGCTGCACCGCGGATGCACACTCGCATCCCCAACCAACCGTCATCACCCGGTCGCGCGCAACAGCGCGATCCGGGTGACCCATTTGCGCGAAAAAATTGGGTCACCTGTATGTCGTGGGAGCTGGCTTGTAAGCTGGCGGTGCGGTCGTAGCGCGCTGGGTCGCTGTGCGGGTGCTTCTCTCGAACC
>JAICVV010000189.1 GCA_025935155.1 Alphaproteobacteria bacterium | reverse complement strand
GCTTGTTTCGGGCGCAGGCCTGGCGCTTGCAGCAACCCTTCAACCTCTCAACGCATTTGCCGCGACAGAAGTTGCGCCGGATATGATGCGGCGTGCGCTTGCCGCGCTGGACCGGCACGGTGCATCGATCCCGCATCGCGATGTTGTCGCGATTGCGAATTTCTCGCTGCCCTCGCGCGCGCCGCGTTTCCAGATCGTTGATCTCGCGAGTGGACGAACGACATCCTATCTTGTCGCGCATGGGCGTGGTTCCGATCCGCGCCACACCGGCTGGCTTGAGCGCTTTTCGAATGCAGAAGGATCGCATGCGACGTCCGAAGGTGCTTACCGCACCGACGGCATCTATATCGGCGCGCACGGCCGTTCGATGCGGCTGCAGGGTCTGGATGCAAGCAACAACAATGCGCTTGCCCGCGCCATCGTGGTTCATGGCGCCTGGTATGTGAGTCCGGAGATGGTGCGCGCGCACGGCGTGCTCGGACGCAGCGAAGGATGTTTCGCGCTGGCCGAGGCAAGCCTGCCTGAAGTTCTGGATCGCCTTGGCCCCGGCCGCCTGATTTACGCGGATAAAGTCTAGCCGCGCCTTTCACTGCCTTTGCTTGACCCGCTGCGGCGGCGCGGCGAAGAAGGCAGGCGCTATCTCATTTCGGCGCGAGCGTTGCGCCCGCATCGGCGATCAGCCGAAATACCGTCTCCAGCACCGGGTCCTGGCCGGCAAAATAGGCTTTCGCGGTCAGCTGGACCGGCACCTGCGGCACGATCGAGCGGCGCTCGTCCCAGGGATGGCTGAGCTGCCATCGCGCGCCGGAATGCGCGCCCACGAGTTTGCTGTAGGGAAGAACAAACGTGCTTTCGTCCCCGAATTGATTTCCCGTACCGCTTGTCGGCTCCCCTACAAAGATTGGACGCGCCAGCCGCTCGAGATCGGCGGTCAGGTTCCCGGCAGCGGAATAAACGCTTCTCCCAATCAGCACATACACGCGGTTCTCTTCGCGCGTGCTGAAGGCGATAGTGGTGCGCAGAAGTTCGGCATAGTGGAAGGTGTTACCGCCGTTGTTATGCCGAAGATCGAGAATGAGATTGCGCGCCTTTGAATCCGCAAGCGCCTGCCGCAATTTGATGCCGAACTGCATCATGGTTTCGTCGGGATCGTCATCGATGTTGTTGACTTGTGCATACACGGCGTCGTGCTCTGGAAGGTGCCTGAGCCAGTGATTGCGCTTGGTGTTCTCAAGCCAAAGCGGCGCCTTGGCATGCGGCGGTACGTTCAGCTTTCGCCGCCACTGGTCCGGCGGCGGCTCCGCGGCAACATGGATCGTTTTCGTCACGATTGTGCCGTCCGGCATCTTGAGGGTGAGATCCGCCGCATCTCCCCGCTTCAGAATTCCCAAACCTTTTAGAAAAGCAGGTCTTACGAGAAGGTCCGGCGCGGTCCAAAGTACTTCCATCGGGCTCTCGTTGCTTTTTGCGGAGCCCACGCGCCGCAGTACTTCGGCGGCCGCCGTGTGCCCGAATTTCAGAACTTCGGCATCGGCCATGTCTTCAAAGCCATTCCATCCTTCCGTGATGAAGATCCCCTCAGGAAATACATAGAGGCGGAGCGGCAGTGGCCGGTAATCCATCTCCGTGCCCGCCTCGGTATCGCCGAACCAGATTGCCGTATGGCCGCGGTTCAGAGCATTCATTGCTTCGCTAATTCCGGCTGCGATCTGCTCATCGCTCCGTTTCGGCACGGCCGCCTTTAGCGCGTTGACCCGCCTGTAAAATTCCGCGGGAATTGGTGTGCCCGGCGGATCGACGCGCCGCAATTCCGAAACCATGTGGCCGACATCACGGCGCCAGCCCGCGGTTCTGCCGAGGCGCGAGACATTTTCCGCGCCCGCGATCATGCGGAAGGAGGGATCATCCTTGATTGCGGCAAACGCCGGATCATCAAGCAGCCCGGGGCGAGCAACATAGGCATCCTTTTCGACCATTTGTCTGAGTGCCTGAAGCGCGGCACCACGATTTCCCAGCGCGACGTAGCTGGCCGCGATCTCGTAAAGCGCGTTCGAGACGCCGGGATAGGCAAGTCCCGGACCCTGAAGTTCGATCACTGTCCTGTAGGCGCGAATGGCGTCAGCGTATTTGCCCTGCTTCTGCAGAGCCATCCCCAGCTCGCCCCACGGCGAATGATTTGGAGCCGGGGCAGTTGCCAGTGGATAGGTGCTGGTCACGTCGCGCAGTAGCGTCTCGGCTTCGGCCCATTTCTGCTGTCCAAGCAACCGTTCGGCTTCAAGTGTCTTGCGGTAGTACTCGACCGGGTCCGGCGGTGCCGCAAGATACGCTTCCGGACGATCGGTATTCCCCGTCGTTTGCGCCTGCGTTCTCGTCGGTAGTGGCGGCACCAGAAGCGTGCATAAAATCACAGCAAGAGCCCACTTCGGCATTGTCTCTCCCCGTTATCGCGGCGCCCTTGAAAGGCACAGGGTACTGGCTGCAAAGGTGTTGAAGAATGGCGCAGCGTCAATTGATCCGGACGCCGCGACTGCGGAATGGCCGTTGCGCGCGTGCGTTGCTGCTCAAAACTAGCCGGTGCGCTCCTTGACCCCTCGGATGCCGCGACACATAACGGCTTCGCCGCAAGCCCTAGCGAACACCTCTTCAGGAGCTTCATCCTATGAGCTTCCCACCGTTGCTGCCGACCTATGCGCGGGCGGACGTGGCGTTCGTGCGCGGCGAAGGCGCGTACCTGTTCGATGAAGAGGGCAGGCGGTATCTCGACTTCGGCGCGGGGGTCGCCGTAAACGCGCTGGGCCATGCCAATCCGCATCTGATCGCAGCGCTCACTGAACAGGCGGAGAAGCTCTGGCACACATCGAATCTGTACCGCGTGCCGGGTCAGGAGAAGCTGGCGCAGCGGCTGATCGAAACCACCTTCGCCGATACCGTGTTCTTCACCAATTCCGGCGTGGAAGCGATCGAGGCCTCGATCAAGACGGCGCGCCGCTACCATTTCGCCAACGGCGCGGCCGAGCGATTCCGTGTCGTCACCTTCGAAGGCGCCTTTCACGGCCGCACCCTCGCGGCGATCGCTGCCGGCGGACAGAAGAAATATCTCGAAGGCTTCGGCCCGAAGGTGGAGGGCTTCGACCAGGTGCCGTTCGGGGATACGCGCGCATTGGCCGAAACGGTCACCGATGCAACCGCTGCGCTGCTGATCGAACCCATTCAGGGCGAAGGCGGATTGCGCCCCGTGCCGCCGGAATTCCTCCGCCATTTGCGCACGCTGTGCGACGAACGCGGCATGCTGCTGATCTTCGACGAGATTCAAACCGGCATCGGCCGCACCGGCAAACTGTTCGCGCATGAATGGGCGGGTGTTGAGCCGGACATCATGGCGATCGCCAAAGGCATCGGCGGCGGCTTCCCGATGGGCGCGTGTTTGGCAACTGCGGAGGCGGCGAAGGGCATGACCACCGGCACGCATGGCACCACCTTCGGCGGCAATCCGCTGGCGATGGCGGTAGGCAATGCCGTGCTGGATGTGGTGCTGGCGCCGGGATTTCTGGAGCACGTACAGCGCGTGGGCAATTACGCCACGCAGCAATTTTCCTCGCTGATCGCGGATTACCCTGCGGTGTTCGAAGATCTGCGCGGGGAAGGGCTGATGCTGGGGCTGAAAATGCGCGTGCCGAATACGGATTTCATCGATTCCTTGCGAGCCCGTGGCATGCTCGCGATTGCAGCGGGCGATAACGTCGTCCGCCTGTTGCCCCCGCTCATCATCGAAGAACCGCAAGTCCGCGAAGCGATGGAAAAATTGTCCGCCGCCGCGCAAGAATTTGTCGCGAGGAGCAGCGAGTAGGCTAGGTGGCATGCTCTGCCGGTTTCCGCTCTCGACCATTGCGCTGTTCGCGCTTTGCAATGCCGCGTGTGCACTCGATGCCGACGATGCGCATTGGTGCCGGAACGGGCTGTTTCCATCCGACAAGCAGACCATCGTTTTCGCGCACATCGCGAAAACCACGAATCTGTATCGTGATCCCGGCGAGATGAAAGGTTGTCCGGCGGAACGCGCCGCCTGCCGTAATGATGCCGCTGTGACAGCCGGGCAAACGGTTCTTGCGGGAAAGGCGTTCGGGAGTTTCGTGTGCGTCTATCATCCGGCGAGCGGATCGGCGGGCTGGGTCCCGCGCGGCGCTGTCACAACTCCATCGCTGCAACCTTCGCGCGATCCCGCGTTACGCGACTGGACCGGAGAATGGCGCGACGGCGGTAACAGCATCATGATTGCCGTTTCACGTGGCGGCCTGCATGCGGCCGGCAGCGCGGTTTGGCATGGGTTCGGCGACAATGTGCACGAGGGTTCGTTCGAAGCCGATGCAAAGCCGTCAAACAACAGCGTCGCTTCGCCGAAGAAGATTGCCGTCTGCAGGCGCGCCTCATCGGGAGCTATCTTGTCGTCTCGGACAACGCACAGTGCGGCGGCATGAATGTCCGCTTCGATGGCGTGTATCGGCGCGCAACCGGCAAAAAGAAATGATCGCGGCAATGAGCTAAGGCCCGGGAGGTGCGCATGAGAAGGCGAGGGGTTGGCTCGGCGTTGATATTCGTGCTGGGATTGCTGGCGCTTCCGGTTATTTTCTTGGTGGTAGCGTTGATCGGCTGGCTGCCGTCCGATGCCGTGTCGCAGCCGCCCGGATGGGAAGTGGCTATCGGGGAACAGGCGCTGGACTCGTCGTTGGCAGCACGTGCGAAAGGCCTGCGCAATCCCATCGCAGCAAGCGACACCGCGGCGCTGCTCGCGGGAATGAAACTGTTCCGCGACGATTGCGCCGGCTGTCATGGCAGCGCACATGCCGACAGCGCATGGGGCGCGCGCAATTTCTATCCGCGCGTGCCGCAGTTCTGGCACGTGGAAGAGGATGACGTG
>JAICVV010000319.1 GCA_025935155.1 Alphaproteobacteria bacterium | reverse complement strand
GTGGCGATGCCGGCGTGGTCCATGCCGGGCTGCCACAGCACGTCCTTCCCGCGCATGCGCTCGAAGCGCGCGAGCACATCCTGCAGGGTATTGTTCAGCGCATGGCCGACATGCAGCCGGCCGGTCACATTGGGCGGCGGGATGACGATGCAGAATGGCTCCGCATCCGGACGGCGGCCGGCGCGAAACGCGCCACTTGCTTCCCACTGCGCATAAATGCGCGGTTCGATGTCTTTGAAATTGAATGTCTTGTCGAGCATGGAATCCACTTCACCTCCCCCTACGCGGGGAGGCCGGGGAATTACGAATAGTATGAGTAATTCTCCGGGTGAGGGGAAAATGGCAACCCCCACCCGAAATTCATTCGCTGACGCTCATGTATTTCGACCTCCCCGCAAGGCGGAGGTGAAATTCGGGGGGCGGCTACCGGCCTCCGCGCGCCTTGACGACGCGGGCGACTTCCTCCCGTACCGCGCCTTCCAGCAGCGCCGGGAAGTGCTCGTCCATCCAGTCGCGCAGCAACGGCTTCACGCTGTTCATCAGGTCGCCCTGATGATTGCTCATCCATTGTGTCAGCACGGGATCGACCGAGGCGCGCACCGCACGCTCGAACACCGCTTCGATTGAGTTGCCTTGCAAAGAGGGCAGCGGTGCCGGTTTCGCGGGTTCCGCCCTGGGCGCATTGTTCATCTGCTCAAGACCGGCGAAGACATCGTCGATCGCTTTGCGGGACTTGTCCGAAAAAATACCGTCATGTTGCACAAGCTGGGCAGGACTGCTCACGGAACGCTCCTCATTGGAAGGAAGGGGGACGACATTTTCGGCAGCTGAACCGGCAGGCGGCGCGGGTTGTTCGCTCTGCACCTGTTCAGGCTTGGCCGTTTCAGGCGCCGCGAATTCTCGTTCAACCGCCGATGGTTCGGTAGCCGCAGGCGGCAGCGCAGATTCTTGAACTTCTTCCGTTAATTCGAGAACTTCAGTTTCCGGAGCCGCAGGAGCAGCATGCTGCGCCTCGTTCGCGTCCTCGGAAATGATTTTCCGGATGGAAGCCAGAATCTCTTCCATCGTCGGTTCATGCTGCGCACTTGAAGAAGGCATTATGGGTCTCCGCCAGCCCGGCCGAAAACCCTAGGATAGTTAAACAAAGAAGGAAATATCGCGTTAATGCCAACAAAAATAGCGGACGAAACCAGCGCAGCGGCCCCAAAGGGACCTAGAATACAAAGGATTTTGGCGCGGAAAAGCCGGGAAGCAGCGGCACGGCGGCGTCGAAATCGGCGCGGCTGCTCATCCGGCCATTCTCGCGCAGGAAAAGGCATCCGCGGCCTTGCGGGCCCTGACGACGTATAGCGACCAGCCGGCCGCCTTCCGCGAGCTGCCGTTCCAACGTGGGCGGCAGTTCTTCGATGGCGCCGTTGACGAAAATTACGTTGTAAGGCGCGCCCGCTGCATGACCATCGGAAAGCTTCCCCTGCACCACCCGCGATGAGACGCCTAGCGACGGCAGAACATCGGTAGCGATCCGCACCAGCTCGGCATCCTCTTCCAGCCCGATCGTATCGTGCGCGAGCCGGCTTAGTACGGCGGTCGAGTAACCAGAGGCGCAACCGACATCCAGAACGCGATCCGTGGGTTCGATTTCGGCAATTTCAGCGAGCTTCGAAAAGGTTCGCGGATCGAGCAGGAAGCGCCCCGGCACGATTTCGACGATGGTGTCGGCGTATGCAACCGCCTGCTCTGCCGTGGACACAAAGCGTTCGCGCGGCACCTCGCGCATAGCGTCCTGGATGCGAACGTCGGTCACATCGTTGGCGCGCACCTGGGAATCCACCATGTTCAGGCGCTGGGCGCGAAAATCCGGCATGCGGGAGAACTCGGCAGGTGTGGCGGCGGCTTATACCGGCGCACCGCGGCGGTGACAAACCGTCTTTACCGGACACAGGCGGCGAGGTAATTTCGGCCGCTCGGGGAACGCAGGCTCCCGGTTTTTCCAAGACGCCCTCGTGCGTCCAAGTTCTGCCCGATCCTTGTTGCTGAGGAGGGTGGGCCGTGGACGGAATCTCTCAATATCCTGACAAGTTCGAGGACCGCCAGCGGACTGCGGCTCCGGAGGTTATCCCATTCCGCGAGGCGTTTTGGACCTGGGCGCGCGTCGCGGCGCTGAGTTTCGGCGGCCCGGCCGGTCAGATCGCGGTGATGCATCGCATCCTGGTGGAAGAGAAGCGGTGGATCGGCGAAACGCGATTCCTGCATGCGCTGAACTACTGCATGCTGCTGCCAGGCCCGGAGGCGCACGAACTCGCCATCTACATCGGCTGGCTGCTCCATCGTGTGCGGGGCGGCATTGTGGCCGGCACGCTGTTCGTCTTGCCGGGGCTGTTCGTTCTCACTGCGCTCAGTCTTGTTTACGCCGAGTTCGGGCACATCGGGATTGTGCAGGCGGTGTTCTTCGGCCTGAAAGCCGCAGTGCTCGCCATCGTTCTGGAAGCCGTGGTGCGGGTTGGCAAACGCGCTCTGAAGAGCCGCGGGCTTGTTGCCATTGCTGGACTTGCGTTTGTGGCGATCTTTGCGTTCGGCATATCCTTCCCGCTTATCGTCGCCGCTGCAGCGCTGATCGGTTACGCGGGCAATCGACTCGGCTTGCTTTGGTTTAAACCCGGCGGCGCACATGGCGCAGCGAAATCGGACTCCGGCGCTCCTGCCTATATCGATGAAGTGTTTGCACGCGCTGTGCCGGAATATGTGCGGCCCTCATGGGCGCGATTGCTGAAAGCGGCAACGGTCGGCGGCTTTATCTGGCTCGCGCCGTTGCTTGCGCTCTTCTTCACCTTCGGGCCAAACAACGTGTTCACCGCCATTGCTGCATTCAACAGCAAGATGGCAGTGGTGACGTTCGGCGGCGCATACGCCGTGCTCGCCTACATGGCGCAACAGGCCGTGGAGCACTTCCACTGGCTCAGGCCCGGCGAGATGCTGGTGGGATTGGGATTCGCCGAGACGACACCCGGGCCTCTCATCAG
>JAICVV010000183.1 GCA_025935155.1 Alphaproteobacteria bacterium | reverse complement strand
TAAGGCGCGGCGAGTCAGGATAAGCCCTCATGATACGCAAGCTTTTCGGCACCGACGGCATCCGCGGATTGGCCAACTCCCATCCCGTCACACCGGAGATCGCGATGAAGGTCGGCATGGCCGCCGGCCGCCTGTTTACGCGCGGCGAACATCGCCATCGTGTGGTGATCGGCAAGGACACACGGCTTTCCGGTTACATGATCGAGTCGGCGCTGGTGTCCGGCTTCACCTCCGTCGGAATGGACGTGTTCCAGTTTGGGCCACTGCCGACGCCCGCGGTGGCCATGCTGACGCGTTCGTTGCGTGCCGATTTGGGCGTGATGATTTCCGCATCGCACAATCCGTATCACGACAACGGCATCAAGCTGTTCGGGCCGGACGGCAACAAATTGTCGGATCAGACGGAGCTGCAAATCGAAGCGCTGATGGCGAACGGGCTGGAAACCGGTCTTGCGCCGTCCAAGGAACTGGGCCGCGCCAAACGCATCGACGATAGCCAGGCCCGCTACATCGAATTCGTGAAGGGCACCTTCCCCAAGCACCTGCGGCTCGACGGCATGCGGGTGGTGATCGATTGCGCCAATGGCGCCGCCTACAAGGTAGCGCCCGCGGTTTTGTGGGAGTTGGGCGCCGAAGTGTTTTCGCTGGGCGATGCGCCCGATGGCTACAACATCAATCAGGATTGCGGCTCGACCGCGCCGCAGGCGATGAGCGCCAAGGTGCGGGAGATGCGCGCGGATTTCGGCATTGCGCTGGACGGCGATGCCGACCGTGTGGTGATGGCGGATGAGCGCGGCCGCATCATCGATGGCGACCAGATCCTGGCGCTGATCGCGCGTTCGTGGTCGCGTACCGGCAGTCTGACCGGCAACGGTGTGGTCGGCACGGTGATGTCGAACATGGGGCTCGACCGGTTCCTTTCCGGCATGGGGCTGACGCTGGCGCGCTCTTCCGTCGGCGACCGTTACGTCATCGAGAAGATGCGCGAGGGCGGCTTCAATGTGGGCGGCGAACAGTCCGGCCACATCATTCTCAGCGATTTCTCCACCACCGGCGATGGTTTGATCGCGGCGTTGCAGGTGCTGGCTGTGCTGGCCGGCGAACGCAAGCCCGCCAGCGAAGCCACCAGATTGTACGACCCGCTGCCCCAGATCCTGGAAAACATCCGCTTCCGCAACGGCTCGCCGCTGGAAAACGAGCGGGTGAAGTCGCAGATCGACGCCGGCGCGGCGCGGCTGAACGGCAAGGGCCGGCTGATTGTGCGCAAATCCGGCACCGAGCCGGTCATCCGCATCATGGCGGAAGGCGAAGATGCGCATGAGTTGCGCACCATTGTGGGCGATATTGCGTCGGCGGTCCGGGAAGTCGCTGCTTGAGTCCAAAGCCGCCGCGCCTGCTGATCATCGCAGGCTCTGATTCGAGCGGCGGCGCGGGCCTCCAGGCGGATATCAAGACGGCCGGCCTGTTTGGCGTGTACGCGATGACGGCCGTGACCGGCGTGACCGTGCAGGACACGCAGCGTGTTCATTCCGTTGAACTGCAGCCGCCGAAAATTGTGCGCGATCAGATTCGCGTTTGCCTGAACGATATCGGCGCCGACGCGATCAAGATCGGCATGCTTGGCTCGGCCGATATTGTTGATGCCGTTGCGGGCGCGCTGAAGAAACTGGCGCGCGGCATCCCGATTGTACTCGATCCGGTTCTCATTTCCAGCAGCGGCAAGCGGCTCCTGTCGCACGACGCGATCGCCGCGTTCAAGTCAGAATTGCTGCCGCTCGCAAGCCTGGCGACGCCGAACCTGCCGGAAGCGCGCGCGCTGGCCGGCATGCGTGGCACGGATCGCAGGGCGGCGGAAACGGCGGCGCGCAAGCTGATCGCCATGGGCGCAGATGCTGCGCTGATCAAAGGCGGCCACGCAACATCGGCAACCGTGGACGATGTGCTGGTTTGGGAGGGCGGGGTGGAAATCTACTGCTTCCCGCGCCTCCGCACAAAGCACACGCACGGCACCGGCTGTGTGCTTGCCACCGCGATTGCCTGCGGTCTGACACGAGGATTATCGCTTCCGTTGGCTACCGGCCGCGCCCGCGAATTCGTGCAGCACGCGATTGAAACGGCACCTGGTTTCGGCCGTGGCCACGGCCCGTTGAATCTACTGTTCGCGCGCTAATGGAAACCGTACGCCAGAATATTTGCGGCGCCGCATGGGCGGCCCGCCCGATTCCCAGAGCCGGAATGACTTGAGATACTCCATTGACAAATGCAACCGAGGCGCGCATACGCACCGTGCTCCCGGACGGGAGCTGGAAAAGAGCCGAGAACGGTTCTGGTGCGATCCTGCTACCGGATGGTGGCGACCGAAGACGAAGCGGGCCGGAGGCTCGGAACGTGTCGGATGCGGGCAAAGCGCCCGTTAGCGGGGTCTAATCAGGGCGGTTCTCCTTCAATGAAGGAAACCGATATGAACCCCGATAAAGTCCTCATTCGCTACGATCAATTCGCTGAACAGGTCGAAGGACCAGTCAAGCGCATTACCGGCTTTGTCAAAGCCAAGAACATGCTCACACTGTTCGATGCGGCTGATCTTGAAGCTAACCCTCGCTCTGCCAAGGCTGGACCCGTTACCGAAGCAATCATTGAAAGCATCGTCGAAACTCCCGCCCTTTTCCCCTTTAAGACGAAGGGCGTGCTGGTAGGATCGTCCGACTATGACGGTTTAGACCGTCGCCGCTTCGAACTGCGGTTTCAGAACCCCCGCATTGAAGGCATTCTCGATGGCGGTCACAACATGCTTGGGATCGGAACGCACATCCTGACGCTCGCCACAGGGGACCCCAAGATTGCGCGGCGTCTGAAGCGATGGGAGGACTTCAAGGAGGCTTGGGGTGAGCATCGCGACGCTATCAAGGCCCTCGTCAAGGATGACCAGGACGGACCGCTCGATTTTCTTGTTCCGCTTGAAATCTTGGTGCCGTCCGATGTCGAAGATGACGACGTCGTTCGGGAATTTAGCGGCTCCTTGTTGGAGATTTGTGCGGCTCGTAACAATAACGTCGAGCTTCGGTTGGAAACGAAGGCCAACCAGAAGGGCTATTACGAAAGCCTCCGTAAAGCTCTGCCGCCGGAAATTGCCGCGCGAATCGAGTGGAAAACGAATGACGGGGGCGACATCAAGGTCCGCGACCTAATCGCGTTGGCTTGGGTTCCGCTCTCGGTGCTCGAACTTCCTGAGCATTTGCGTCAAATCCGGGTCCCTCCGAAGAGCATCTACAGCAACAAGGGCGATTGCGTGAAGATGTTCGATGAACTGATGAGCGACAGTTCGGTCTCGAAACCCACCGGGGGCGAGTACACTCACGAGCTCCACAACACCGCCGTGGCCAGCGCACTTAAGCTCGCGGCAGAGTTGCCCAAACTCTATGACAAAATCTATGAAGCCTTTCCCGACGCTTACAACGACGGCGAAGGGCGCTTTGGACGGTTGACGGTCGTCAAGATGGCTAAAGACATGCGCTCGAAACCGACCACCCACTTCACATCGCGGCCTGTGGTGTACAGCTATCCTGACGGCCTGATTATGCCGCTGGTTTACGGCCTTAAGAGCCTGATTAAGCTCGATGAAGATGGCCGGGTGCAGTGGAGTGAAGATCCGAGCGCATTCTTGGATGACTGCCTCGTGCCTATCGTCAAAAAGTACCGCGTAATCATGGATGCTTTCCGGGCCGACCCGCAGAAAATCGGGAAAAACGAAGGCTCCTACGAGCTTGTTCTGGACGCCTTCGAGACCGAGCTCCTGAAGCGGCAGGCCGTGTAAGGGGGGTTTAGACAATACGGGTGACGGAGCAATGTTCTCCGCGGCATAATCTGCCGCGAAGGTAACATTGCTCCTATAACCCAGAGTCCAGGGACGCATACGCAGAACGGGGCGCAAATCCCGGAGGTAGGAGCCGCAATTGCTGCAGCTAAACACGATTATTCTGGAATCTCGCCGGCGACGGTGGTGCGGTAAAGCTCGCGCCTGTAACCGTCGTAATCGTTGAACGCCTGATGAATGCAGATTCGGTTGTCCCATAGCGCAAAGGTTTTGGGCTGCCAGCGCAACCGGCAGGTGAAAGCGGGCTGAGTAATGTGCGCGACAAGGTAGTTCAGTAATGCTTCGCTTTCTGGTTCGGTCAATCCTTCGATCCCCACGGCATAGGTGCCGTCGCAATAAAGCGCTCTCTCGCCGGTGACGGGATGTGTGCGCACCAGCGGATGCGTTGTGCCTTGCACCTTGCGCATCACCTCTTCCGGTAAAGCCATTGTGCCGCGCAGTGCCGCGAGGCGGCCGAGCGAGGAATCGTCAATGCGCGCATAAGCCTGCGCCGACTCCAGCACGCGCGCCATCGACATATGCACGCGCAAAGGCGCCAGCATGCGTTGCATCGTTTCGCTCAGCATCGCATAGGCAAGCACAGTGTTGGCCCAGATCGTGTCGCCGCCGAACGGCGGAATGTCGGCACCGTACAGCATGCTGATCGCGGGCGGCCGGGGGAGAAAAGGCGAATCGGTGTGCCAGCCGGAGCCGAACACCATGCCGGTTTTCACATCGGCTTCCTTGATGACCGGCTGGACATTCGGATGGCCTTCGACACCCTTGGTGTAGGCATCTTCCGCGAACGGGCCGAAGCGCAGGCTGAAGGCCTCCTGATCGGCATGCGTGATATGCTGGTCGCGGAAGTAGATCATCCTGTGCCGGAACAGCGCGTTGCGGATTTCGGCGAATTGCGCGTCACTGAGACACGCCAGCTGCACGCCGCGAATCTCCGCCCCCATCGCCGCGGCCGACGGATGCGCCTCGATATGCGCATACGCTCTGGCGCGGTTGTCGAATTTGCCGGTGGGATGAACGATCATCTGCGTAGCCTACCCAGGGCGTCGTCACGGATCAAAGTAGGGCCGGGCGGATATCGGTGTGCGAAAAATCGGCGCCCTTGTAGAGGAGCGGTTCGTCCAGTGCCTTCGCGAGCGCATAGGCAAAGC
>JAICVV010000365.1 GCA_025935155.1 Alphaproteobacteria bacterium | reverse complement strand
CCGGCGCTTGCAGCAGCGGAGCACTGAGGCGCGCGGGAGTGAAGCCTTCCAGATAACCGGAGCAATCGATAATGAAAGCGCCAGATGCACTGGCGGATGCATACGCTTTCTGCGCTCCTTCTTCCGTACCAGCCAGAATGAGGGCGTCCTGGGCGGTTACAGCATCACCCGTGAAGGGTTGGATGTAAACTGCTTCGCCCTCTTGGTCGGCGAAGCCGCCTTCGGCGTTGGCTGCATAGGCGGTAATGACACAACCGGACAGGCGCGTTTCGAGTACGTCACGGATTTCGCGTCCGAGTAGCGTCTCACCGCCGATGAGGGCGATCCGTAGCGGTTTCGTTTTGGAAATGGATTGACTAGCCAAGGTGAGTCTCCGAAGTTGCGGCAAGCCTGCGCGCACGCGTGCGCTTGCGCAAGAACCCCACTACGCGAATTACAATGCCGCTTGCCGTGTACGTAGACGCGAGCGCAAGCAACACGGGTTGCGAGTAGAAGAAGATGAGGCACAACGCGCCCGCTACCACGATGACCACAAGCGAAGAATGCGGCTTGGGCGCGCGGATGTGCTTAAAGCTGGGATAGCGCCAGGTGCTGACCATCAATAGGCCGACGATGACGGCCAGAACCAGCCAGGCAATGGAGTACGCACTGGAGCGCACGGGCCAGGGGTCCATGTAAACCACCGTGGCGATCATAGCGGCGCCGGCCGGAATGGGCATGCCGACGAAAAACCGCCTGTCCGAACGAGCGGTATCCTTCGATGCCGGATGAGTTTGGATGTTGAAGCGCGCCAGCCGCACCGCTCCGCAGAGCAGATAGAAAAACGCGACCAGATACGCGGCACGCGTCAGATGAGAATAGAGCAGCGTGTCTTCGGTTTGCACAAACAGCGCTCCCCAAACGTAGGTCAGCACGGCCGGTGCGATGCCGAACGTAATCACGTCGGCAAGCGAATCCAGTTCGCGGCCGAAGTCACTCGCGGTGTTTGTCAGGCGGGCAACGAAGCCGTCAAGCCCATCGGAGAAGACCGCCACGCCGAGCGCCTTGGCGGAATTGGAGAAGTAATCGGAAGCCGCACCGGTGCCCGCCCGCGCGTGCAGCGCGCCTTCGATGGCCTGCAGGATGGAAATGAAGCCGAAAAAGATGTTCGCGCTGGTGAAAAGGGTGGGGAGGGCGTAAGCTGCGCGCCGCGGCCGCTTCTTTCGGGCTTGCGGTCCAACGACGCGCTCCTGCAAATTCAGACCGCCTCCGGGAGGCCGGCGGGCTTTGCCAGAACCGAGACCCCGGCGGAAACTCGTTCGCCGAGATGGACAACCGTGCTCCACTCGGGCCCGAACAGCACGTCCACACGCGAGCCGAATTTGATGTAGCCGATGCGCTCAGCGGGAGCGAGTTGGTCGCCGGGCTTTTTGTAGCACACGATGCGGCGCGCGATCAGACCGGCGATCTGCCGGCAGATGACGCGAGTGCCCGCGCCTTCAATCACCAGCGTGTTCTGTTCGTTGTCGGAAGAAGCAGCTTCGTGGCTGGCGACGAGGAATTTCCCTTCCCGATACGCCACTTCGCGAACTACACCCGGGATCGGCGTCCGGTTCACGTGGACATCGAAGATGTTCAGAAAGATACTAATGCGTGTTTGGTCCGACGCCGTTTGTTTGATGGAGACTACTTTTCCGTCGGCCGGCGAAACCATGAGGTTTGGGCCCGGCGCAATGCGCTCAGGATCGCGGAAGAAGTAGAGGCAGAACGCAGCCAGGATGTAAAGAGGAATACCCGCCCAAGGCGTTAGGAACCACGAAAGAAGGGCTCCAGCCACAACCAGAGCGCCGGCATAATATATGCCATCAGAAACAATACGCAAGTCTTTATTTTCTCACGCGTTCTGATAGCATAGCCCGCCAGCCTGGAACAGCAGCGGACAATCATCACGCCACCTCGCGCACCAGTTCCAGGTCGTGCGCAAGGCCCGCGGCGCAACCGCGCACACGCGCCGGAGCGGCCTTGCCCAAGATGATCGGGGTTTGTTCAAGCGCTTTTCGAATGGGATCGATTAACAGGGCATAGCGCTGCACCGGAGTGCGCGTGAACCGGAGCAGTTCCATCTTGCAGCCGTAGCGCGCATCGTGATACGGCGGCAGCTCCTCATCCTCGAAGGCGAACGGCATGGCGCCGATCTTTTTCAGGATCGATGCGGAGTCATGCCGGAAACTGGCGGTAGCCAGCCCGAGACAGCCGCCGAGCATTTCGCCGAGCGCGTAGGACGCGGCCAAAATGTCAAGCGCTGCCTTTGTACCTCTCCAGGCGTGCGCCAGCGCCCAACCGCCGATCTCGGCATACCCTAGCCCCGAGCGGCGGGCGAGGTGCAGATCCGCTTCGACGGCGGCGCGAACCTTCGGGCCATAAATTGGATCGAGGGCGAGCGGCGAGTGGCGGACGCGCATCTGATCGAAGCCGGCAT
>JAICVV010000123.1 GCA_025935155.1 Alphaproteobacteria bacterium | reverse complement strand
GGTTTTTTTGCTCAGTGAATGCGGCGGCAGCGAACAGGCGGAGTCGCCCGAATGCACGCCGGCTTCCTCGATGTGCTCCATGATGCCGGCAATGAACACATCGCCCCTGGCATCGCAGATGGCATCGACATCCACTTCCACCGCGTCGTTGAGGAAGGCGTCGATCAGCACCGGATTGGCGCCGGAGATGCGGAACACGTCGCCGGACTGCACCGTAGATTTGAGTGTCGCCTCGTCCGGCACCACAACCATGCCGCGGCCGCCCAGCACATAGGATGGACGGAGGATAATCGGGAAGCCGATTTCCCGTGCGGCGTTTAGCGTTTCCTCCGCGGTCATGGCGGTGGCGTTGCGCGGCTGCTTGAGATCGAGCTTTTGCAGCAGCACCTGAAAGCGCTTGCGGTCTTCTGCAAGATCGATGGCATCGGCCGAAGTGCCGAGCAACGGCACGCCTTCTTCCACTAGCGTATTCGCAAGTTTGAGCGGCGTCTGCCCGCCGAACTGCACAATCACACCGGCGAGCGTACCGTTGGATTGCTCCTTGCGCACGATTTCCAGCACATCTTCCGCGGTCAGCGGCTCGAAATAGAGGCGGTCTGAGGTGTCGTAATCGGTGGACACCGTTTCGGGATTGCAGTTGACCATGATGGTCTCGAAGCCTTGCGCAGACAGCGCAAAAGCCGCGTGGCAGCAGCAATAGTCAAATTCGATTCCTTGGCCGATGCGATTGGGGCCGCCGCCCAGAATGATGATCTTCTTCTTGTCGCTGGGGCGGCTTTCGCATTCCGGCGCGCTGCCGACCGGCGCTTCATAGGTTGAATACATGTACGGAGTGAGCGCAGCGAATTCGGCGGCGCAGGTGTCGATGCGTTTGAAGACGGGATGAACGTTCAGGCGATGACGCAACTCGCGCATAGCCTTTTCCGATTGTCCCGTGAGCATGGCGAGCCGCGCGTCGGAGAAGCCCATCCCCTTCAGGCGCCGCAGGCTTTCGGCATCGTCGGGCAATCCGTTCGCGGCAATCTCGCGCTCCGTGTGCAAAATCGCTTCGATTTCGCCGAGGAACCACGGATCGTATTTCGTGATGGCGGCGATTTCCTCCGGCGGGAATGCCGCGCGCATCGCCTGTGCCACAACGCGCAAACGGTCCGGGGATGTCTTGGCGAGTTCAGCGCGAATGCCGTTCGGATCATCCGGCAGCGCGATTTCGTCGAAGCCGGAAAGGCCTGTTTCCAGCGAACGCAGCGCCTTCTGTATTGACTCCGCGAATGTGCGGCCGATCGCCATCGCTTCGCCGACAGATTTCATGGAAGTGCTGAGCACCGGCTCCGCGCCGGGGAATTTCTCGAAGGCAAAACGCGGAATCTTCGTCACCACATAGTCGATGGCAGGCTCGAAGCTGGCCGGCGTGACCTTGGTGATGTCGTTCTGCAATTCGTCCAGCGCATAGCCAACCGCGAGCTTCGCCGCGATTTTCGCAATGGGAAATCCTGTGGCCTTTGAGGCAAGCGCAGACGAGCGCGACACGCGCGGGTTCATCTCGATCACCACCATACGTCCATCGGCGGGGTTCACCGCGAACTGCACATTGGAGCCGCCGGTCTCCACGCCGATCTCGCGCAGCACAGCGATGCTCGCGCTTCGCATGCGCTGGTATTCCTTGTCGGTGAGCGTCAGCGCTGGCGCCACGGTGATCGAATCGCCGGTATGCACCCCCATCGGGTCGACGTTCTCGATGGAGCACACGATGATGGCGTTGTCGGCGCGGTCGCGCACGACTTCCATCTCATACTCTTTCCAGCCGAGCACCGATTCTTCGATCAGCACTTCGTTGGTGGGCGAGATGTCGAGCCCGTACTCCACGATGTCGAAGAATTCCTCGCGGTTGTAGGCGATGCCGCCGCCGCTGCCGCCCAACGTGAAAGAGGGACGGATCACGGCAGGAAGCCCAACTTCCTCCAGCGCCTGCAGCGCGTGCGCGAAGGCTTCGGGCGAGAGCTCCATGATCGGATTGTTCTGGCCGTCGTAGAGGAAGTTGCCGCGCTCATCCTTCTTGTGGCGCAGATAACCTTTGAGCGTCTGGCCGCGCGGCACGTCCAGGCCGATCTTCAGCATGGCGCGGCGGAAGAGCTCGCGGTCTTCCGCCTTGTCGATGGCATCGGCCGAGGCGCCGATCAGTTCCACACTGTATTTGTCCAGCACGCCGCGTTTGCGCAGCGAGAGCGCGGTGTTCAGCGCCGTCTGTCCACCCATGGTCGGCAGCAGCGCAAACACGCGGCCCGCCGGCACCTGGTGGCGCTCGCGCGCGATGATCTTCTCCACGAATTCCGGCGTGATCGGTTCGATATAGGTAGCGTCCGCCAGTTGGGGATCGGTCATGATGGTGGCGGGGTTGGAGTTCACCAGCACCACGCGATAGCCCTCGGCCCGGAGCGCCTTGCAGGCTTGCGCGCCGGAGTAATCGAATTCGCTCGCCTGACCGATAACGATAGGGCCGGCGCCGATGATGAGAACGGTGTGGATATCTTCCCGTTTGGGCATCGTGCCTCGCGCGCAAGCGGCCGGGCGCGAAAACCGCGCGCCGAATCGAAACCACCTTGCAGGTTAAGGGGATCGTTTAGCGGCGAGTCGGGAGAGGGGCAAGCCTTGGCGCAGATGGGTAAAGAAAATAGGTGACAAGCAGGGAGGGGTTTGCTAACTGGTGCCTTCGCGCCGATTTGATGCTCAGCTTGCGGGCGCGTTACAAATACACGCTAAAGCGAAGGCGAGTGCCGGCGAAATGGCCGGCCGCCTTGTGGCCCGCAAGCATCAGCCTCATCCCGGCGTAGCAAACGATGAGGCTTTGTCATGACGGGTACCGCTTTTTCGGACGAAACCATCCTCTGTACCGCCGGCGTGGATGCCGATCGTGCATTCGGCGCGGTGATGCCGCCGCTCTATCTCTCCGCCAACTTTGCCTTCGAAGGTTACGGCAAGCCGCGGGCGCATGATTATTCGCGGTCCGGCAATCCCACCCGTGACAAGCTGGCCGAAGCGATTGCAGCGCTGGAGCAGGGCGCTGGTGGCGTGGTCACCAGTTCCGGACTGGCCGCCGTCGATCTGGTGCTGGCGCTGCTGAAACCCGGCGACCGCGTGATCGCGCCGCACGATTGCTACGGCGGCACGTGGCGCCTCTTGACCGCGCGGGCCGAGCGCGGCGCGTTCGAGGTGCTGTTCGTCGACCAGAACGATCCGAATGCGCTGGAACAGGCGTTCGCGCGTCAGCCGACATTGCTATGGATCGAGACGCCCAGCAATCCGCTGATGCGCATTGTGGATATCGAAGCCTTGTGCCAGCGCGCGAAAGCATGCGGCGCGCGCGTGGCGGCGGATAATACCTTTCTCTCGCCGGTGCTGCAGAAGCCGATTTCGCTTGGCGCCGATTTCTTGGTGCATTCCACGACGAAATATCTCAACGGTCATTCGGATGTGGTGGGCGGCGCAGCCGTGGCAGCTCGCAAGGATGATGCCGAGCAGCTGAAATGGTGGGCGAACTGCCTAGGGACCGCCGGAGCACCGTTCGATTCCTGGCTGACGTTGCGGGGCCTGCGCACGCTATCGGTGCGGGTGGAGCGCCAGCAGGAAACAGCCGGCAACATCGCACAGCGGCTGGCGCAGCATCCGGCGATCGCGAAAGTGCATTATCCCGGTCTTGCGTCGCATCCCGGTCACGGCACTGCGGCGAAACAGCAGCGCGGCTTCGGCGCGATGTTGAGCTTCGAACTGGCGATTGCCGGGGACGAGATCGCGGCGTTTCTCGGGCAGCTGAAGCGGTTTATTCTTGCGGAATCGCTGGGCGGCTTCGAAAGCCTGATCGCCCATCCGGCTACCATGACGCATCTTTCCATGAGCGCGGAGGCGCGCGCACAGGCCGGCATCGGCGATGGCCTGTTCCGGCTCTCGATCGGGCTTGAAGCGTTCGAGGATTTGTGGTCCGACCTCCGCGCCGCCCTCGACTGCCTCAGCCCCATTTTCTAAATTCTGCTGCCCACGGAGAACATCGATGAAAGCACTGGTGAAAGCGAAGGCGGAGCCCGGATTGTGGCTGGAGGAGGTGCCGGAACCGTCCTACGGGATCGATGATGTGCTCATCAAAGTGCTGAAGACAGGCATCTGCGGCACCGACGTTCACATCTACAATTGGGACGAGTGGGCGCAGAAAAACATCAAGCTGGGCACCGTGATCGGCCATGAGTTCGTGGGCAAGATCGCCGCCGTGGGATCGAACGTGCATGGCCACAATGTCGGCGATCTGGTCAGCGTGGAAGGCCACATTGTCTGCGGTCGGTGCCGCAATTGTCTGGCCGGGCGGCGGCATTTGTGCGCCAACACACTCGGCGTGGGCGTGAACCGCGATGGCGCATTTGCGGAGTATGTGGCGGTGCCGGCGCTGAATGTGTGGAACTGCGATCCGCACGTGCCGCTGGAGATTTACGCGATCTTCGATCCGCTGGGGAATGCGGCGCATACCGCGCTCTCCTATGATCTCGTCGGCGAAGATGTCCTCATCACCGGTGCAGGGCCGATCGGTATCGCGGCCGTGGCGATGGCGCTGAAGGCGGGCGCCCGCTTCGTCGTCATCACCGATGTGAACGATTATCGTCTCGGGCTCGCCGACAAGATGGGCGCAACCGCAACCGTGAATGTCGGAAAGCAGGAGCTGCGCGAGGTGATGAAAAGCCTCGGCATGCAGGAAGGCTTCGATGTGGGGCTGGAAATGTCCGGCAATCGCTCCGGCCTGCGGCAGATGATCGATACCATGGCGCACGGCGGAAAGATCGCGTTGCTCGGCATCCAATCCGGCCAACCGGGGATCGATTGGGATGCCGTGGTGTTCAAGGGGCTGAACATCCGCGGCATTTACGGCCGCATGTTCGGTGAAACCTGGTACAAGCTCACGCAGATGATCCGCAGCGGCATGGACATCGGCAAGGTCATCACCCACCGCTACTCTTACAAGGATTTCCAGCAGGGCTTCGATGTCATGCGGTCGGGCAATTCCGGCAAGGTCATTCTGGACTGGAGTGAGCTGTGAGCGCCGCGCTGGATCAGAGCCTGCAGGGCGATCTCTCCGCCATGCAAAAGGCGGGGACGCTGAAGACGTTCCGCCACATCACCGGGCCGATGGATACGCAGGTGACGATGGCGGAGAAATCCGGCCCTGTTCTGGTGCTGTCCTCTAACAACTATCTCGGGCTTGCGGATCATCCCGAAGTGGTGGCGGCGGGCAAGAACGCGCTCGATGAATACGGCGCCGGCACCGCATCGGTGCGCTTCATCTGCGGTACGTTTTCGATTCACGAAGAGATCGAGCGCGCATTGGCGCGCCTGTCGCATACGGAGGCGGCGCTCACGTATGTTTCATGCTGGGCAGCGAACACAGGACTCATTCCGGCGATCGCCGGCGACCAGGATGCGCTGGTGTCGGACGAATTGAATCACGCGTCGCTGATCGATGGCTGCCGTGGGTCGAAGGCGAAGCGGCTCGTCTACAAGCACGCCGACATGGCCGATCTGGAAATCAAGCTGGAGCAGGTGAAAGGCGCGCGGCGCATTTTCATCGTGACCGATGGCGTGTTCAGTATGGAGGGCGATCTGGCGCCGCTGCCGGACATCGTCGCGCTTGCCCGCAAGCACAAGGCTTCCGTCATTCTCGACGACTCCCACGGCACCGGCGTGATGGGAAAGAATGGCCGCGGCACGGCCGAACACTTTGGCGTGGAAGGCCAGATCGGCATCATCACCGGAACGCTCGGCAAGGCGCTCGGGGGCGCCGCGGGCGGTTACGTCGCCGGATCGGGGGCGCTGGTCGAATATCTGAGCCAGGTTTCCCGACCGCAGCTGTTCTCGAATGCGCTACCCGCCACCATTGCCGCCAGCGCAGGCAAAGCCATCGAAATTCTGGAGCGCGAGCCACAGCGTGTCGGCCGCCTGCACGAGATCACGCGAAACCTGCGCGACGGATTGAAGAAGCTCGGGTTCAAGCCGCTGGAAGGCGACAGCGCCATCGTGCCGATCATCGTTGGCGACACGGCGTTCGCCATCAAGATGAGCCAAATGCTGCTGCAGGAAGGCATCTTCATCACCGGCTTCGGTTATCCGGTGGTGCCGGAAGGCACCGCGCGCCTGCGCATCCAGGCCTGCGCAACTTTGACAGACGAGCAAATCGCTTTTGCGCTCCGCACCTTCGAAAAGGTGGGCAAACAGGCGGGCGTAATTTAGAGCGTTCTTGGTTCATTTCGATTTATCCACTTCTCCATCATTGCCCGGCCGAGCGGAACAGCGAGGTCGGGCGACCCAGTTCGCCCAATTGGGTCATCCTGATCGCACGGAAGACGAACTGATGGTGTTCAGCACGAGCCGGTCACGCCCGACTTCGATTATCTCGGCTGGTCAGTTGAATCATGTGCAGCGTTTTTTGCCGCCGAGGCAGGCTCCCGCAATGGCC
>JAICVV010000333.1 GCA_025935155.1 Alphaproteobacteria bacterium | reverse complement strand
CATGAAGCAGCTCGAAGAGCAGCGCCAGATCGACATCCATTACAAGATCGACTGGACCACGCTCGGTGAATATCTGGAGAAGCTGGAGAAGAAAGGTATTTCGCCGAACGTCACGTCGTTCGTCGGCGCCACCACCGTGCGGGTGCACGAACTGGGCGAGGAAAACGTCGCGCCCACGCCGGAGCAGCTCGCCCGCATGCAAGTGCTGGTGAAGCAGGCGATGGAGGAAGGGGCGGTGGGCGTCGGCTCCTCGCTTATCTATTCGCCGGCGACGTACGCGAAAACGCCGGAACTGATCGCGCTGATGCGCGCCGCGGGGGCTTGCGGCGGCATGTACATCTCGCACATGCGCAACGAAGGCAACCATGTGCTGGACGCGTTGGATGAACTGATCGAAATCAGCAAGCAATCCGGCGCGCCCGCCGAAATCTACCACATGAAAGTTGCGGGCAAGCCGAACTGGGACAAGCTCTCGCCGATGATCGCGAAGATCGATGCCGCGCGCGCGGCTGGCCATCGCATCACCGCCGACATGTACACGTATGAAGCCGGTGCCACCGGCCTCGATGCAGCCATGCCGCCTTGGGTGCAGGAAGGTGGCCTCGAGAAATGGATCGCGCGGCTGAAAGACCCGGCGGTGCGCAAGCGGGTGATTGCGGAAATGCGCAACCCGAATACCGCGTGGGACAATCTCTATGCGCTCGCCGGGCCGGACGGCACGCTGATGCTGTCGTTCAAGAACCCGAAGCTGAAGCCGCTCACCGGCAAACGCCTCTCCGAAATCGCCGCCATGCGGCGCGAAAGCCCGGAAGACGCGGCCATCGATCTGGTGATCGAGGACGGCAGCCGCGTGGGCGTCGCCTACTTCCTGATGTCGGAGGACAACATCAAACGCGAGCTGGCGCTGCCTTACGTCAGCTTCGGCTCCGATGAATCGGCGGAGGCGCCGGAAGGCGTGTTCCTGAAATCGCATCCGCATCCACGCGCCTACGGCAATTTCGTGCGGGTGCTCGGCCATTACGCGCGTGACGAGAAGGTGATTTCGCTGGCGCAGGCCATCCGCAAGCTGAGCGCGCTGCCGGCGTCAAACCTTTCGCTGCACGATCGCGGGATGCTGAAAGTGGGTAACTTCGCCGACGTCGTGGTGTTCGATCCCGCCACGGTTCAGGATCACGCCACCTACGACCGGCCGCAGGAGTTCGCGACCGGCGTGAGCGAAGTGTTCGTCAATGGTGTCGAAGCATTGCGAAATGGCGAGCCGACCGGCGCGCATTCCGGCCGTTTTGTGCGGGGCCGTGCCTGGACCGGCTGGCCGGATGGCGGCTGCCGCAAATCCGCCGCCGATTGGCAATGGGCGAAGAACTGATCGCCGCATGTGGCCCCTAACCTTGCGGAAATCATCTCCGTAGTTTACATACTATATGTATTCGAACGGGACTGCCCTAGATGCCTGCTGCCCGCAAGGTCACGACTTCCGCCGCCGGACTCGTCCGGCAGTTCTCCCATTACAGCGACCTGGCCCTCGCACGGCCGGTGGTGGTTACCAAGAACGGGCGCCCGCGCAACGTACTGCTGTCCTTCGATGAGTACGAACGGCTGAAATCGCGCGACCAGCAAGCCTTCATGGCTGCTGCCACTCCGGAGCGATTCCTTCGCGATCTGCGCGAGCTGGCGAAAGGCGGCCGTTGAAGCTGCCGCCGCCCCGGCGCGGTACCGTCATCCGTTACGCTTATCTCTGGGCGGACGAGCAGCAGCGTGAACGGGAGGAGGGTCGCAAGGAACGGCCTGTGCTCGTGCTGGCGCTTTCAGTCGTTCGAAACGACGATGTGCCAGAGGTTCTGGTTGTTGCAATCACGCACTCTGCACCCTCCGGAGAGTCCGATGCCGTGGCGCTGCCCGCTGCCGTAAAGCGTCAACTCGGCCTGGATACCTCTCCAGCCTGGATCGTGATCACGGAAGCGAACGCGTTCTTGTGGCCCGGCCCCGATCTTCGTCCGGTGCCGAAACGAAAACCATCGACCGTCATCTACGGAGAAATCCCCGAGCCGCTTCTGCGCAAAGTGGCCCGCTCGTTTCTGGTCAACCGCGAGCGCCAACGGGCGAGGTTGGTGCGGCGGACGTGATGCGCCAGGCTTTTGGCCGGACGGCGGCTGCCGCAAATCCGCCGCCGATTGGTAATGGGCAAAAAATTGAGCTATCGAATGAGGATGGCTGAAAACCGTAGCTTCTCCATCGTGCTTGAACCGCAGGAAGACGGCGGCTTCACGGTGCTGGTTCCCGCGCTGCCCGAAGTTGTGACTGAGGGCGATACAGAATCGGAAGCCCTGGCGAACGCCGAAGAGGCAATCCGTGCCGTGCTGAGCTACCGGCATGATAACGGGATTGCGATTCCTTCCGACGCCAAGCCGCAGGTCCGCCGCGTAACTGTCGCCGCCTGATGGGCCACGGCTTCCGGCAGTCTCCGGCAGGTGTGCCGTTCGGGCGCTGTCCCACGCGGGATTTATCGTGGAGCGGATTGTGGGCAGTCATCACGTTCTCGATCATCCGAACGACCCAACCCGGACGGTGACGGTGCCGGTTCACGGTAGCCACGATCTGAAACCGGGAACGCTGCGCGCAATCGTTCGCAGGCCCGGCTGACCATCGAAGAATTTGTCGAGCTTCTTTAAGGCGGGCGACTCCACCGTCGCACCGGTCTGTCGCTACTGACGCGTTCCCCACT
>JAICVV010000321.1 GCA_025935155.1 Alphaproteobacteria bacterium | reverse complement strand
ATCTCCGGCCAAGGCCAAGACCATTAATAAGTATCTCGGCTCCGGTTACCGGGTGCTGGCGAGCTTCGGCCATGTGCGCGACCTGCCGGCCAAAGACGGCTCTGTCCGTCCCGACGAGGACTTCTCCATGTCCTGGGAGGTGGATCCCAAGGCGCAGAAGCGCATTAGGGAAATCGCCGACGCGGTGAAGGGCGCCGACAAGCTGATCCTCGCCACCGACCCGGATCGCGAAGGCGAGGCCATCTCCTGGCATGTGCTGGAATTGCTGAAGCAGCGAAAGGCGCTCGGCAAAACCGACGTGCAGCGGGTGGTGTTCAACGCCATCACGAAGAATGCGGTGCTGGATGCGATGAAGCACCCGCGCGGCATAAACGAAGAACTGGTGGATGCCTACCTCGCCCGCCGCGCCCTCGATTACCTGGTGGGTTTCACATTATCTCCGGTGCTGTGGCGCAAGCTCCCCGGCGCGCGTTCCGCGGGCCGCGTGCAATCCGTGGCGCTCCGGCTGATCGTCGAGCGCGAAGCTGAGATCGAAGCCTTCAAGGCGCAGGAATACTGGACCGTCGATGCTGACGTGCAGACGGACGCCGGCGGTTTCGGCGCGCGGCTCACGCATCTGGACGGCAAGAAGCTGGACAAGCTTTCGCTGGGCAACGAGGCGGAAGCCAAGCGTGCAGTCGAGGCCATACGCGCGCAGGCGTTCCGCATCGGCAGCGTGGAAAGCAAGCCGGTCAAGCGCCACCCTGCCCCGCCCTTCATCACCTCCACGTTGCAAATGGAGGCGTCGCGCAAGCTTGGCTTCAACGCCAAGCACACCATGCGGATTGCGCAGCAGCTATACGAAGGCGTGGACATCGGCGGCGATACGGTTGGCCTCATTACTTATATGCGCACCGACGGCTTGGATGTCGCGCCGGAAGCGATTTCCGAAGCGCGCCACGTCATCGACGAGCAGTACGGCAAGCGCTATTTGCCGGGCGCGCCGCGCCGATACGCCAGCAAGGTCAAGAATGCGCAGGAAGCGCACGAGGCCATTCGCCCGACCAGCTTTTCGCGGCGTCCGGAACAGATTGCGCGGCGGCTCGATGCCGATCAGGCGAGGCTCTACGAGCTGATCTGGAAGCGCGCGCTGGCGAGCCAGATGGAAAGCGCCGAACTCGAGCGTACCACCGTCGATGTCGTTTCCGCAGACAACCAGATCGCCCTGCGCGCCACCGGCTCGGTTACGCTGTTCGATGGCTTTCTCACCCTCTATCAGGAAGGCAAGGACGATGAGCAGGATGAAGATGGCGCGCGCCTGCCGCGGGTGAAGGAAGGCGAGCGTGCCGGTATCGAGCAGGTGAAGCCGGAACAGCATTTCACCGAGCCGCCGCCCCGCTATTCCGAAGCCACGCTCGTACGCAAGATGGAAGAGCTGGGCATCGGCCGCCCTTCCACCTATGCCAGCATTCTCTCCACCCTGCGCGATCGCGCCTATGTGCGCATGGAGCGCAACCGCTTCATTCCCGACGACAAGGGCCGCATCGTCACCACCTTCCTCACCAATTTCTTCAGGCGCTACGTCGAGTACGGTTTCACCGCCGATCTGGAGGAGAAGCTGGACGAGGTTTCCGCCGGCGAGCTCGACTGGAAACAGCTGCTGCGCGATTTCTGGCGCGACTTCTCCGCCGCTATCGGCGAGACGAAGGAGCTGAAGATCTCCGATGTGATCGACGCGCTGGACGAAGTGCTGGGGCCGCACCTGTTCGTGCCGGTGGATGGCGAAGACCCGCGCGTCTGCCCTACCTGCGGCAACGGCCGCCTCTCGTTGAAGCTGGGGCGCTTCGGCGCCTTCGTCGGCTGTTCGAATTACCCGGAGTGCCGCTACACGCGGAAGCTCGGTCAAAGTGCGGAAGAAGCGAGCAGCGAACAACCGCGCGAGCTGGGCCACGATCCGGAAACCGGCGAACCCATCACCATTCGCGTCGGCCGCTTCGGTCCCTATGTCCAGCGCGGCGAAGGCGACAAGCCCGCCCGCGCCAGCATTCCCAAAGGCACGGACGCGGGCGCTCTCGATCTGGAATATGCGCTGAAGCTGCTGTCGCTGCCGCGCGAGATCGGCAAGCATCCCGAAACCGGCGAGCCCATCACCACGAATTTCGGCCGCTTCGGGCCGTATGTGCATCACCAGAAAACCTATGCTTCTCTGGAATCCCCGGAGGATGTGTTCACCGTTGGAATCAATCGCGCCGTCAGCCTGCTTGCGGAGAAGAAAGCTAATCCGCGCGGGCGCCGCGGGCCGGAGCCACTGAAGGAGCTTGGCCCCGCCGCAAACGGCGAAACCATCAAGCTGATGAACGGCCGCTACGGCCCCTATGTCACCGATGGCACGACCAATGCCACGATCCCGAACGGCACCGATCCGCAAAGCGTCACGCTCGATCAGGCTCTTTCGCTCATCGCCGAACGCGAAGCCAAAGGCGGCGGCAAGAAAAAGAAGGCGGCGAAGGCTGCGAAGACGAAACCCGCGGCAGCGAAACCTGCTAAGAGCAAGACCGCGAAGACACGCAAGCGGGCTTCCACGGCGAAAACGCCGGAGCCTGTCGAAACGTAGCAAGCCTGTCGGGGGCAAATGAAAATTCAGTTCTCAAAAACTGTCGTCTTGGCGTTAGCCATGTTGAGCATAAGGGCAAATGCCGCGTGCGCGGACGACGCCGGCGATGCCAAGGAGTTCCTTGCCGGGGTGTTTGCGACCTACAAAGACAACAGCAAGCCGCCAGCCGGCTCGGACCACATCTACGACTCCCAATTGCAGGCGCTGATGGATGAAGACACGCGTCTTGCCAACGGCGAAGTTCCGGCACTGGATTTCGATCCCATTTGTCAGTGCCAGGATTACCAGCATCTTCAGGGACGGCTGACGGT
>JAICVV010000119.1 GCA_025935155.1 Alphaproteobacteria bacterium | reverse complement strand
TTCCCACCTTCTCGCCGATGTAAAGCATCGGCGCTTCGTCGCGCTCTCCCTCGCCGATCACCACCGTGCCGTCGATGGGCAATTGATTGAAGGCGACGCGCATCGCTTCCACGGCGGCATGGTCCGCGGCCTTTTCGTTGCCGCGGCCGATCTGCTTTGCCGCGGATATCGCCGCCGCTTCGGTGACGCGCACCGCTTCCAGCGCGAACGCGCGATCCAGCCCCTGTCCCATATCACCCCTGCCGATTCGTTGGTTCCGCTATCTTAGCCGATCACGGCCGAAATTCACCTGATTGCGGTGGCGCAGCGCCGCTTCTTAGTATGGAGACTCGACATCAATGGCGGTCTGGAGGCTGGTTTGAAAATTTTTGGTGAATGAACCGCGCAGCGTTCCGCTTAACAGGAAATGACACGAAGGGAAAGTCAGCGATCTCTGTGTTGTGGGAGCGGTTGCCTGTTTATCTTGTAGACGGTTCCGTATCCGTAGGCGCCGCCATTCTTCGTAGTGCCGTACAAATTACCTTTCCTGTCAGTGACCACGCCGGCAAAGGGACTGGCGCCGTCGCCATTACCACGGAAGGAATACAACACCGTCTCCTTTCCAGCCGGTGAGACCTTGAATACTGTCCCAGCGTTCGCCGCTCCGCCTTCTGCGGTGGTGCCATACAAATTTCCCCTCCGATCCGCGATTAATGTCGCGTGAGGATTGCTGCCACCCTCTGCTCCATCAAATGCCAGCAGTAGCGATTCCTCTCCCATAGAGGAAACTCGGAACACGACCCCGGCGTTCGCCGCCCCGCCTTCAGACGTCGTGCCGTAAAGAGTACCCGCCGAATCCGAAAGAAGTCCCGCCAATGGGAAGGAGCCATCTTTACCGCCTTTGAATGCGTAAAGGACATTCTCCGACCCCTGAGCAGTGAGTCTGAACACCGTGCCACATCCGTGCTGGCCATTTATCGTGCAGTTCGCGCCACCACCATTTTCGGTCGTGCCATAGAAATTTCCCGAATGATCGGCGACGAGACCGGCTTGTGGATAAGAACCATCAGCATTCCCGCCGAAAGCATGCAGCACAGTTTCGCTACCATCGGCCATCACTTTGAAGGCCGTGCCGCAACCAACAAATTCGTTACAATTGTAATCACCGCCATTGTAGGTGGTACCGTACAAAGCGCCCTTCTTCGTGAGGCTAGCCCAAGGGAAGCCGCCGTCGGATAGTAGCGAGAAAGCGTGAAGCACGCTTTCGGCATTGCTCGACGCGAGCTTGAATACCGTACCGCAACCAACAGCGGTGCATTGAAGATCGCCGCCTCCATAGGTGGTGCCATAGAGGCTTCCGCTTCTATCAGCTGCCAACCCTGCCATCGGCACCCCTCCATCGGCGCCGCCATGGAAAGTGTAAAGCACCGTCTCCGTACCGTCCGGCGTGACCTTGAAGACAGTGCCGCAGCCCGGCTGGCCATTCAAATTGCAGCTAGCGTCCCCGCCATTCGGTGTGGTGCCATAAAGATTGCCTGCGCTGTCTATCAGGAGGTCAGCTTGAGGATAAGCTCCGTCAACTCCACCGGCAAAGGAATGAAGGACGATTTCAGTTCTGCTGGCGCGCACAATTTGTAACGAAGCAATAGCAGTGAAAACAATAAGCCAAAAAATGAAACGTTTGCCGGAAATATCCAGAAAGCGGAGCATGACCCCTCTCCGAATTTATTGTGGCATGTATGATAGCACCGCCGCGCCCAAAGTGCATCGCCTCCTCGCATTCAGCAGCGTGCCGGGCTCCGCCATCGCCATCACGGCCAGCGCATTGGGCAACGCCTTCGCCGTGAGCGTGGTGCCTTCCAGCGGATCGAGCGCGATGTCCACCGCAAGCCCGCCGCTTCCCACCTTCTCGCCGATGTAAAGCATCGGCGCTTCGTCGCGCTCTCCCTCGCCGATCACCACCGTGCCGTCGATGGGCAACTGGTTGAAGGCGGCGCGCATCGCTTCCACGGCCGCGTGATCGGCCGCCTTTTCGTTGCCGCGGCCGATTTGCCTTGCCGCGGATATCGCCGCCGCTTCGGTGACGCGCACCGCCTCCAGCGCGAAGGCGCGATCCAGTCCCTGTCCCATGCTCACCCTTTGCCGATTCGTTTTTGGCTTCCCCGCGCATGTTAGGCGGATCGCGCGCGCATTTCGCCCAAATCCTGTTTCGGCAGCAGTTCTTCACAGGATGCTTGGGGCGGATTGCGCTTTGCGTCGGCGTCTCTGCGCGAAAGAATTGCCTGGAACGCGGAGCCGCGGAAGACGCGGCAATGCTGCTTGGGGATGCCAAAACTTCTCCGCCGCTCGCCTGTTCGCAGGCGTGCCAGGCGAGAGCCTGCGCCATGTCGAATTCCAGTCTTTGAATCACGCGGCGGATACGTGCGCGCCGGGCCCGAGACGCTTGCGAAAAGCCGCCATGACGCAGGCGGTTGGTGTTCCCGGGCTGGCCACCCCGGCGTCGAGGCAGCCGGAAGCGGGCGGCGGCCCAAAAGTTCCCATTCGAACCTTCAGAAATCGGGAGGGGCTCCCCCTTTTCCCCGACTTTCCTCCCGCTCGCGGCTCCTGATTTGCTCATTGAGAGAACATATCAAGAACTTTATCCACACGCAAGCCGCTCTTTCGCCCTTGCAGCGAATTCTAAGGGGTGGCCCCTGATTTCACCGCTTTACCAGGCGCAGAAGGCCGATGTCGGTGTCGTCGATCTCCTGGGTATAGACGATGTCGCCGGATTTCGGATCGACGCCGAAGCTGTAGTACACAGGATGGTGCGGCAAGGGCACCAGCGGGTCCTTGGGGCCGCCGTTGACGCTCACAGCGGAAAACATCGGATGTTCGGGATCGCTTGTGTCGTAATAGATCAGGCGATCTCCGGCGAGGTTGTAGGCGTCAGAGGCTTCCGGCCCCGGTCCGTCTGTCATACGGCGCGGCGTTCCGTCGATGCGCCAGATGCCGGGCAGCCCATTCTTCAAGGCAAACAGCATGCTTCCATGGACGCGCGGATCGCGCCAGCCATAGGGCGTGATCGGAACGGACTTGTCCGGCGTCGCGATATCCGTTCGCCAGATGCGCCAGCCTTTCGCTTCCTGGCGGGAAGTCAGAATGCCCTTGCCATCGGCAGTCCAGTCGAGGAGACCAGTGTCGTTCCCCGAATAGCGAAACTGCGCGATTTGCTCGCCTTCCCGCTTCAACACCCGCACTCGAAGCCCGCGTCCATGCCACCATTCAACGAAGGCAAACCGCGTTCCATCCGGCGACCAGCGAACGGCCCACGCCGAGTCACTCGTGAGCAACTCACGGAAAGTCCCATTCTTGTCGCCGATCCAGACTCCGCGCGTCTCCGCACGCCGGCCCGTGGCCAGGAACGTCCCATCCGGCGCGTAATCCACACTCCAGGTGTTCAGGCCGCCACTCGGGATCGCTTTCGGCGGCAGGCCGGAATGTGGGGTGACTGCAACAAGTTGGCCGCCGGGATATAGCATTTCCATGGCGAGCAGCCCATTCGGGCCAGCGGACATTCTTTCGATCTCATCGTCGGTCGTGAGAATGCGCCGGGGATCGCCACCCGCCAGAGGATACGTCCATAGCGATTTATCGCCGCTATCGGATCGCGCCAGAAAAATGGTCTGGCCATCTGCCGACCAGGCTGTGATTACATTGTCCACGCCGTCGAATGCCGCGATGAGGCGGTCGACACCATTCGCCAGCGTCAGAACGCGAACCTCAAGTCTGTCGGCTTCCGCACCGCGTATATACAGCAATATTCTGCGATCCGGTGAGACGGCGGGAGGATCGGAGATCTGCGCGCTTCCGAGGTGCGTTACGGCGGAGACACGCCCGTTGTCGAGATCGAGCTTGAAGATTCTCTCGGTTGTTCCCGGTGCGGGAGCGTCGACAAAAAACACGGAACGGCCGGATGGATCGAAGGAAAGATCGGACCAGCGATTGACACGGCAGCGGCCGACTTCGCGCGATTGTCCGGCCGGCACGGGAATTTCCATAATTCGGCAGGGATGACCTTCCTGGGAAATCCTGTAGGCGATCGTTCTGCCGTCCGGCGACCACGCCGGCGCTGCCGCATCGTAGGCATCGTGGGTGAGCTGGATCGGATCGCCGCCCTTGATGAGACGCAAATAGATGTGCCGGCTTACTCTGTCTGGACCCGCGGCATAGGCGATCATCGTCCCGTCCGGCGAGATTGCCGGATGTGATTCGATTTCCGCCGTGGAGATGAACGGCAGGTGCGATTCCGCCACGGTCCATTCGGCCTCGCGGCTCGGATAGAAATAGCGCGCCGCAATCACACTCCCCGCGATCGCTACCGTAGCCACAGCCAAACCGATCGCCAGCCAGCGCCAGGACGGGAACTTCGAACGTACTGCAGAATGGACGGGGGCAGCTGAAACAGAATTCCCTGCAGCCGCATGGGACCGCACCAGGCGATAGCCGACCCGGGGAATGGTCTCGATCTCAAAGGCCTTACCGCCGCCCAGCTCGGCAAGCTGGCGGACCTTGGAGATGCAATGGGTAATTGAGTCGTCGCCGACAATCAGGTTGTCCCAGCACGATGCGATGAGTTCTTCGCGGGAAACCACGCCGCCGTTGGCGCGAGTTAGCGCGACCAGCACCTGCATGACGCGAGGTTGAACGGCTTCCTGCCGGTCTCCCCAGATCACGCGCCGAATAGAGGGCTGTATGTGCAAAGGGCCGAGTGCGAAATCGGGCTCTCTCGCGAGGTCGACCGAGACGAACACCGCTGGAATATCCGGCGGCTTGTTCATCGTTTTTTCCTGCTGTTCAACGAAAGCTCGGCATCCGGACAACCGCCGATCCTGTAAACGGCATCCGTTTTCGCGCCCAATCGAGGTGCGGGACGATTGCGTCTGCGCAAGGCAGAGAAGGGCAAAGCACACCCAGCCATCGAAGAAGCCCCGAACCGGGAGAAGCTTCCGGTAGGGTCATTCTAGGCGATGCTTCCGGAAGGGGAAATCCTCGCGGGAGGGAGGCCCTCTGTTGTCTTCGCGGCAATCGATGCTCGCTGGAAAGGCGCCGGTTCGCGGCGCCTCAGCAAATGGAGAATTGGTGATGTATCGTTCGACCCTTCTATCCATCGCTGCCGCCGCCCTGATGGCTAGCAGCATTTCGGCACAAGCAGCCTGCGGGCCTCGGCCAGGGGGTACGCAGCAGCCGGCGCCAAATCTGTCACACATCAAGCTACCCGCCGCGGAGGCTGCTCCGCTCGGTTACGGCTCGATTGTCGGCTTATGGAAAGATTCATGGATCGTTGGCGGTCAACTCGCCTTCTACAGCATTGCCGCCTGGCACAGCGACGGCACCGAGTTCGATAATGTCGACCTGTCGCCGATCGTCGGAAATATCTGCCAGGGCGTCTGGGAAAGTAAGGGCATCGGCAAGGTGCTCGAGCACCACCTCGGCTGGTGGTTCGATGAAAGCGGCAATCCCAGTGGCTATTTCACGATCGAGCAGAATCTCAAAATGGACCGTCAAGGACTAAACTACAGCGGTCCCTTCGATCTGAAGTACTATGACAATGACGGCAATCTGGTGAACGAGGTCACCGGCGAGATGCAAGCCGAACGCCTCACAGGCAACTAGGCGGAGATCGTGTCATCTTGAATCGCACCCTCAATCGTCATGGGCGGCCTCGAGCCGCCCATCCATCCGGCGCGTGTCCGCGCGCCGCTGAGACTCCATCGCTCGCGGACGCTTGCGCGATGGATGGCCGAGTCGGGCTCGGCCATGACGACCGGGTGTTTCCGTCAGAAACAGTCACGCTCTACCGGCACAAACTCGCCCGGCCCTCACCAGGCGGGCGCGAGGCGTGAGCGCCGGGGCGGACTCGATGTTCGCCCTGGCACTCTTGCTGCAACCTGCAGGAAGACACTGGCGGTGATCAGGAGGCTTCGTTTATCGCTTTTCCAGGCGCAGCAGGCCAATGTCGGTATCGTCTGTGTTTTGGGTGTAGACGATGTCGCCCGATTTCGGATCGACGCCGAAAGTGAAGCCGTCCTGACCATTGGGCAGCGGCGCCAGCCGGTCTTTGGGGCCCCCGTTGACACTGACAGCCGAAAACATCGGATGTTCCGGATCGCTGGTGTCGGAATAGATCAGGCGATCGCCAGCGATGTTGTAGACGTCGGACTCTTCGGGCCTCGGTCCATCGGTTATGCGATGGGGCGCCCCGTCGATACGCCAGATACCCGCGGCCCCATCCTTTTCCGCAAACAGCATCGTTCCGCGGACGCGCGGATCGCGCCAACCATAGGCTGTAATCGGAATGGATTTGTCCGGGGTTGCAACATCGGTTCGCCAGATGCGCCATCCCTTTTCTTCCTTGCGGCTGGTCAAGATGCTCTTGCCGTCGGCGGTCCACTCAAGAAGGCCGGTGTCGTTGCCGGGAAAGCGAAATTGGGCGATTTGCTCACCTTCCCGCCTGAGGACCCGCACCTGAAATCCGTGCCCATGCCACCATCCGATGAAGGCAAAACGCGTTCCGTCCGGCGACCAGCGAATGGCGCAGGTGGAGTCATTGGTCGCGAGCAGCTCGTG
>JAICVV010000144.1 GCA_025935155.1 Alphaproteobacteria bacterium | reverse complement strand
GTAGCCAGAACCGCGCGTTGCGATCGCGTTGAGCACTGTCAATTCCTTGGTGCCTTCGACCATCGAATGGCTCGCCAGGATTTGCTCGATCAGGGTAGAGCCGGAGCGCGGCAGGCCGACAATGAATATGGGATCGGCTGCGGGATTGCCTGAGCCGGCGCGCTCGCGAAAGAACTCAGGTGTGAAGGTCGCCTTGGACCGCCGCACGAAATCGGCGAAGCGATCCGCGCTATGCTGCAGCTGCCTACGAAACAGGGAATTGCCATTTTTGTATTGCTGAAAAGAGTTCTCGTATTCTCCGGCATCTTCGAAGGCCTTGCCGAGAGCGAAGTGCATAAGGCACCGGCTTCGCGCATCCAGGGACGGCTCCTTCAGGGCTTGTTGCATGGCGCCGGTTTCGCCAAGGGAAAACCGGAACGTCTTCAAATTTGAAAGACTCCAATACGCCTCACCCAAATCCGGTTTAAGCGCGACGGCCTGGCGATACGCGGCGATGCTTTCCTGATAACGGCCGACGGTCGCCAGCGCATAGCCGTAAAACATCCAATGCTCGGCAGCGGGATGGGCCGATACCAGCGATTCGAAACAGGATATAGCCTCTTCGTACTCGCCCGAATGCAGCAGGGCGTGCGCCTTTAAGTTGAGGTAGTCCGGATCATCCGGATATTGCTGCACCAGCACCTCGATCTGCTGGAGCGCCGTTTCCCATTCGGTCCGCTGAACAAGAATGCGCGCCAACATCCAGCGCGCCTTCCAGTGGTCCGGCGCCAGTTGGATGGTTCGCAAAAAATGCTCCTCGGCTTCCGGGTAGCGATTGAGCTTCAGCAGCACGTTTGCGAGGACATGATGGGCAGACGCACTTGCCGGGTGCGCCTTGAGAAACTGCAGTACCGTTTCCCGCGCCGCCACAAGCGCCGCTGGCGACGCGTCGGTGCGCAGCAGGGCCTTGGCATCCGCCAAGGAGGGCGGGTCAGAATCTTCCGATTTCGGAACGCACGCATCTTCCATTCAAACCATTAGACGGCGCGTTTTCGGACTGTCAACGGAGCTTCGAATACCGTGACGCTTGTCAGGTGCGATGTGTCTTGCGAAGGTGAACCATGTTTGTTCGACTCAACTATCCCGATTTAGCGGAGACGGCGGCGTGAGCGCGGCAGCAGGGGCGCGCGATGTGCCATCCTTTGCCGAGGCGGAATTGGCGCTGCAAGCAGGATTCGGAGCCGATCAGCCTCGTTTGCGCAGGGCGGCAGCTCTTCTTGAACAGGGGCGATCTGAAAGAGCAGCGCAACTGTTGCGGGCTCATCTGGAGGAGAGCCCTGCCGATCCTGTTGCGCTTTATCTCATGGCCGAAAGCGCAATTCGTGAGGGACAAACAGGTGCGGCGGAGCAACTTCTCGCCAAATGCGTAAATGCTGCGCCCCGCTTCGCGGCCGCACGGCTGAGTTATGCGCAGGTTCTTCTTGCTGCCCATCGATCCGCTGCGGCTGTGGAACAGGCCGATCTCCTGCTGCAGCAGCTTCCGGACAATCCAGTAGCCCGCAAGCTCAAGGCTAGCGCTCTCGAGAAGGCAGAAGAATACGCGCTCGCGGTATTGTGCTGGCGAGATTTGTGCGCAGATTATCCCGCGTTTTCGGAAGGCTGGCTGCACTATGGATATGCTCTGCGGCTGATTGGGCAACAGCAGGAGGCAATCGCGGCCTACCGCAGAGCGATCGAGGCCGACCCTGCGAATGCAAGTGCTTACTGGGAGCTTGCGGCGACCAAAGTATTCCGCTTCGCCGATGCGGATATCGAACAAATGGAAAATCTGCTGCGCCGTACCGATCTTGCGGCCACGGAGCGTGCGAAACTGCATTTTGCGTTGGGCCAGGCATATGGTGAGCGGCCGGATTATCAAAAGTCTTTTGCCAATTACGCAAAGGGCAATGCGCTGCAGTCGCTCGGCGCAAAACACGATCCCGAACGGATGACGCGATATGTAGCGGCCACCAAAGAGATCCTGACCAGCGAGTTTTTCAAAGAGCGTGCGGGCTTCGGCTGCCAAAGTGGCGAACCCATTTTCATAGTCGGAATGCAGCGCTCGGGTTCAACACTGGTGGAACAGATACTGGCGAGTCATTCGCAGATCGAAGGCACAAAAGAGCTCCCGGAACTGCTTTTGACGCTTTGGGAACACCTGGAAGTGGCCGCCACTCAAGCGGAGGGGGCTTTCGGCCCGGCGCAACTTGCGCGATTCGATACCGCGACCTGCCGCAAGCTCGGCGAACGGTATCTTGAGCGTACGCAGATGCATCGCACAGCGGGGCGGGCGTTTTTTACGGACAAGATGCCGGCGAATTTTGCCTATATCGGGTTAATCCGGCTAATTCTTCCCAACGCGAAAATCGTCGATGTTCGCCGGCATCCTATGGCCTGCGGCTTCGCAAATTTTACGGAGTTGTTCTCAGGCACGAATGAGGTTGCCTACCGGCTTCGGGACATCGGGCTTGCGTATCGCAATTACGTTGAACTGATGGCACATTTCGATGCAGTGACGCCCGGCCGCGTGCATCGCACTTTTTACGAAAAGCTTGTGGCCGAACCTGAAACGGAAATCCGCCGTCTGCTGGAATACCTGAACCTTCCATTCGAGCAGAACTGCCTAGAATTCTACAAAACCGAGCGCACGGTGACCACCAGAAGCTCAGAACAGGTGCGGCGTCCCATTTACAGGGCGGCTGTGGATCGTTGGCGCAATTATGAGCCTTGGCTTGGGCCGCTCAAATCCGCTTTGGGGAACGTCGTCGAGCACTATCCTTCAGCGTAAGCTTCGGCCGAAGAAGCGAATACCGGGCAGTTGTCAGCATGGGACGAGTCTGTAAATTCGCGGCATGCCCCATCAGCCTAACCCGGTTTTTGCATCGCTCCCGACCACAATCTTTACCCATATGTCGGCTTTGGCGGTTGTACATGGCGCCATAAATCTGGGGCAGGGATTTCCCGACGAAGATGGCCCGCTATCGATCCGCGAAGTGGCGGCGCGGGCTTTAGAGAATGGGCCCAACCAATATCCGCCCCTGCGAGGGCTGCCGCAGTTGCGCAAGGCCATCTGCGCGCATGCCAGCCGATTCTATGATCTCGATTTCGATCCCGACCGCAATGTGGTGGTGACGTCCGGCGGCACGGAGGCGCTGACGGCATCGATCATGGCATTGGCGGCGCCGAGCGGCGAGGTGGTGTTAATCGAACCGGCCTACGATTCCTATGGTCCGATTGCGGAAGCAGTCGGTGCCCGGGTGAGAACGGTAAAGCTTTCGCCGCCGGACTGGCGGCTCAATGCCGAAGCATTGGCGGCAGCGATAACACCGGACACACGTGTGCTGATGCTGAACTCGCCGCTCAATCCCATCGGCCGCGCCTTCACGCGGGAAGAACTGGAAGGCGTGGCGCGGGTGCTGGGGCGGTCGAATGCCGTTGCGGTGTGCGATGAAGTGTACGAGCATCTGATCTTCGACGGCCGCGAGCACATTCCGCTTATCACTTTGCACGGCATGGCCGAGCGCGTGGTGCGGGTGGGCTCGGCAGGCAAGATGTTCTCGCTCACCGGCTGGAAAATCGGCTGGGTGACAGGGCCGCCGGCGCTGATCGATGTCGTCGCCAAAGCGCATCAGTTTATGACCTTTACCAGTTCGCCCGCGCTCCAGCTCGGCATTGCGCACGCGCTCGAACATGAGATGGATTTCACGCTCAATCTGACGAGCAGGCTCCAGGCCAACCGCGACTTGCTGGCCGAGCGCCTCCCCAAAATCGGTTTCGAGGTGCTGCCGTGCGAGGGCTCATACTTTCTCACTGCGGGCATTCGCGGACTGACGAACGAGAACGATTGCGCATTCTGCGAGCGTCTGGTGCGGGAAGCTGGCGTGGCATTGATCCCATTGTCCGTTTTTTTCAGCCGGGGTACGCCCGATCATCTCGTCCGCTTCGCCTTCTGCAAGAAACGCGAACTCCTGGAAACAGCATTGCAGCGTCTGGAAGCCTATTTCGCGCAGAGAAACAGAACCTGAGCGCCCGGATGTGAGCGAAGAAATTCACGAACTCACGGCCGCTGAGCTTTCCACCGCGTTCGCCAGTCGAGGCTTGTCGCCGGTGGAAGTGACGGAAGCGTGTCTGGCGCGCATTGACGCGCTGGATGCCGAGATAAACGCGTTCTGCCTTGTCGATCCGAAGATCTCGCGCGCGCAGGCCGAGGCATCCGAACAGCGCTGGACGGAAAGCGCGCCGTTGTCACCGCTGGATGGCGTGCCAGTTGCCATCAAGGATCTGTTACTGACAAAGGGCTGGCCCACGCGGCGCGGCTCTCTGACTGTTGATCCGAAAGGCCCGTGGACAGATGATGCGCCTACCGTGGCGCGCTTGCGCGAAGCGGGCGCGGTGCTCATCGGCAAGACCACCACGCCGGAATTCGGCTGGAAGGGCACCACGGATTCCCCGCTCACCGGCATCACGCGCAATCCCTGGAACAAGGAGAAGACGCCCGGCGGTTCCTCGGGTGGTTCCGCCGCGGCGCTGGCTGCCCGCTTTTGCCCGCTGGCGCTCGGCACCGACGGCGGCGGCTCGATCCGCATTCCCGCCGGCTTCTGTGGCGTGTTCGGATCGAAACCGAGCTTCGGCCGCGTGCCGGCCTGGCCATTATCACCCTTTGGTACCGTGGCGCATGTGGGGCCCATGAGCCGGACAGTGCTGGATAGCGCCATGCTGCTGAACGTCATCGCCAAACCGGATGCCCGCGACTGGCATGCGCTTTCTTACGAGCCGACAGACTATGCCGCGGAACTGGAGACCGGTGTGCGCGGCAAGCGTATCGCGTTCAGTCCCCGCCTAGGTCATGTGCAGCTTATCGTGCCGGAGGTAGAGGAACTGCTTGCCGCGGCCGCGAAGCGGTTCGAAGCACTGGGTGCGCATATGGAGCTGGCCGATCCGCCCGGCGGCGATCAGATCGAAACTTTCTGCACCTTGTGGTGGGCCAGCGCCGCGTTCCTCCTTCGCGATCTGCCGGAAGAGAAGAAGCCGCTGCTCGATTCCGGTCTGCGCCAGATTGCCGAAGAAGGGGCGCGGATTCCGCTGAAGCAGTATCTCTCGGCCAATGCAGCGCGCGGTGAGCATGGCAGCGCTATGCGGCAGTTCATGAGGCGTTACGATTTCCTGCTAACGCCATCGCTCGCGACGGCCGCCTTCGACGCGGGCCAACTTTCTCCGGTGAATGAGAATGGCAATGCGTGGCTCAACTGGACGCCTTTCACCTTTCCCTTCAACATAACGCAGCAGCCCGCGGCGAGCATTCCGTGCGGTTTCACTCGGGAGGGATTGCCGGTGGGCCTGCAGATCGTGGGCCGCATGTTCGACGATGCCGGCGTGCTCGCCGCGGCTGCGGCCTACGAACGCGCCGATCCGCATTTCGGCAAAGTGCCGCCGGGTTTCTAGCGAGACGCAACCGTTCCGTCTTAGAGTGGCGCGAAACAATTTGGGGACGCCAATGGCAAAGGGCCGGCTCGCCAGCAACATACTGCCGAACTCCGCAACCATGATCGGCGTGTGCGTTACAGCCGTTGGTCTGGTGAAGATCGCCGAAAGCCATATCGGTCCAAGCAATGTGGACATCTATTTTTCGCTCGCGGCGATCGTCTTTCTTGGCAGCGCCATTCTCTCCTATATCGCTGTCCGCGGCGAGGAAGGGTCGCGCGGCTCGGCGATTGTCGAGCGGATGGCGGATGTCCTGTTCCTGCTGGGGCTGCTTTCGATGACATTCATCGCCATTTTGTTCGCCTATGAAGTGATCTGATGGCGAATGAAATCCTGACTGTTGCGCAG
>JAICVV010000095.1 GCA_025935155.1 Alphaproteobacteria bacterium | reverse complement strand
TGGCTCGAAACCCGCCGCCCCAAGCGTCTGGCGATCTAGGCACTGGACTTATCAAAAAATGGAGTAAACTCTCCCCGGACTCATCTGGGGAGGGTACGTTCCGTGGCCGCATTTTTCGCCAATCTGCGCAACACCGTGATCGCGGGATTCGTCCTCGTGGTCATCGTTTTCATTATCGGCTGGCAATCGCACGCGCTGACGGGTGCCACCTTCTGGACATTCATGCTGCGCTGGCTGCACGTGCTGTCCGGCGTGATGTGGATCGGGCTGCTGTGGTATTTCAATTTCGTTTCCACGCCGACCATGCCGCTTATCCCCGCTGAGCTGAAACCGGCGCTGGGGCGCTTCATCACTCCGGCGGCGCTGTTCTGGTTCCGCTGGTCGGCAATGGCCACAATCGTTTTCGGGATCATCCTCGCCTGGCTTTATGGCTATCTACTGCAGGCCTACACGCTGGATGCCATCGAGGGATTTGCGAACGCCAAAACCATCGTCATCGGCATCGGCATGTGGCTGGGTACAATCATGTGGTTCAATGTGTGGTTCCTGATCTGGCCGAACCAGCAAAAGGCGCTGAACATCGGCAACCGCTATCCTAATCTTGCGCAGCCGGAGAAGGATGCGGCGGCGAAGACGGGGGGCATGTTCAGCCGCATCAACACCATGCTGTCGATCCCAATGCTGTTCTGCATGGTCGGTGCCACGCATATGATCATCGGCTGAGCCCTGGAGAAAGCCGCCGGATCGGGCGGCTTTTCCCTCCGTCCGTCCACCCCCAAACCTGTGCATCGTTCCGGAATAGACTTGCGGGGGAGCACGCGCGCCGGTTGATTCGTTCTTCCGGCCCCGCAGTTTCCGGCACGAAATGGAACAGGAACTCTACCGTCACGTCCCTTATGACATCGAAATCGAGCAGGCGCTGCTCGGTGCGATTCTTGTCGACAATGGCGCGCTGGAGCGTGTCGCTTCCGCGCTGAAGACGGAACATTTTTACGATCCGTTGCACCAGCGCATCTATGAAGCGATGCACGCGCAGTTCGATCGCGCCGGCATGATCATCACGCCCCTCACCTTGAACGCGGCGATGAAAGGCGATCCGGGGCTGATCGAAGTCGGCGGCCACGCCTATCTCTCAGGTCTCGCAGCTGCTGCACCGGCGATGCCGAACGTCCGCGATTACGCGCGCATTCTGCACGATCTGGCCGTGCGGCGCGGCCTTATTCACATCGGCGAAGATATCGTCAACGCGGCCTACGAAGCGCCGCACGAACGGCCGCCGCAAACGCAGATCGAAGAAGCGGAGAAAGCTCTCTACCGGCTGTCGGATAGCGCGCATTACGGCGAAGGGCCGCTGGATTTCGCCGAATCCTTGCGCCGAACTATCGAATCCGCCGAACGGGCCCAGGCGCGGGGCGGCCGCATCTCCGGCGTGGCCACTGGTTTCAGCGACATCGACTCCCTTTTGGGCGGCCTTCAGCCGTCGGACCTCATCATTGTCGCCGGCCGGCCGGGCATGGGCAAAACCTCGCTCGCCACAAACATGGCGTTCCACGCCGCCCGAGCTTACGTGCAAGACATGGAATCCGGCGCGGATTATTCGCGCGGCGCGCCGGTGCTGTTCTTCTCACTGGAAATGGCGGCGCAGCAGCTATCCGCGCGTATTCTTTCCGAGCAGACCGAAATCGAGATGTGGAAAATCCGCAACGGCAAGTTTGCGGAAAGCGAGTGGGAAAAGTTCGTGCTCACCATGCAGGAGCTTTCCACCCTGCCGCTCTATATCGACGACACCGGCGGCATTTCGATTGCGCAGATTGCAGCCCGCGCCCGGCGGCTGAAGCGCGAAAAGAAGATCGGCTGCATTATCATCGATCATATCCAGCTGGTGACCTCCGCGCGCCGCGCCGAAAACCGGGTGCAGGAGATCACCGAGATCTCCAAGGGCCTGAAGGTGCTGGCAAAGGATCTGGACGTGCCGGTAATTGCGCTGTCCCAGCTGTCGCGTGGTGTGGATTCACGCGACGACAAACGGCCCGTTTTGTCCGACCTGCGTGAATCCGGCTCCATCGAGCAGGATGCGGATGTCGTGATGTTCGTATATCGCGAAGAGTATTACCTGAAATCCCGCGAACCCGATCCCGGCACGCCGGAGCACGGCAAGTGGATGGAGAAAATGGAACGCGCCCACCGCCGCGCCGAAGTCATGGTGGAAAAGCACCGCCACGGCGCCACCAACAAGGTCGAGCTCTTCTTCGACGATCGCTTCACCCGCTTCAGCAATCTGGCAACGGACGAAAGCTGAAGGGCCCGCCGCTGCCAAGGCTCTGCGGATGGTAGAGCATGATATCGTCAGGCTGTAACCCAACCCTCCCCTTGAAGGAGGGTCGAAAAATCTGGAGCGCAGCGGAAGATTTTTCGGGGAGGGGTTAACCTCACGCTGAACACACCCCTCCCCGAAATTTGCTTCGCCTGCGCTCGCAAATTTCGACCCTCCCTCAAGGGGAGGGTGGAAATCAGATACGAGGTCAGCCGTGGTTCAGCGCAGGAAAATCACCGTCAATACCCGGAGGCGCCGCCAGAGCCTCCCTGGTGAACATGCTCACCGTGCCCGGCGCCGCCGGATTCCACCTTTGGGTACACCATTGCGCCGCGTGAAGCTCCGCCGGAGCCGGTGTTGCGCGCTGCGTCACCGCGCGAGGCGCCGCCTGAGCCCTCATCAGCATCGCGATCGGCATACTGATCCTGCTCGTCTGCCTGCATTTCCTCATGCTCCCGAGCGCGATCTTCACGCGCGCGCTGTGTGTCTTCTCTCGCGGCAAGCCGCGTTTCGTCCTTGAACCAGCCGCGGTCGCGGAAGCGGACGAAGGTATCGTGGTCGCGGAATACAAACCCGTTGCCCACATAAACATGCGAGCCCAGCGCGTTTGAGAAGAAGCGGGTGCAGCGCTTCGGGCCCGGCAGATTGTGGTTGAGATAATAGTGGCACGGCTGGTGCGCGTCGTAATGCGCCCGCGCCAGTGTATCCATCGTGACGTTGGCATGCGCGGCAGCCGCCGTTCCGCCCAGCATTGCGATGCCGAGCGCAAATTTTGTAAGCCCATGCATGATGGTTTCTCCCAGGGTTCTCGTTGATCCCAGCCCTGTGACGGAGGAGAATGGTTAACCTCTTGTGAATGCTGGCTGAATACCTCGTTCAGACGGGCGCCTTGGTAGGGAAAAGCGCGTCGAATCGGCTGCATTGCCATTTTCGCGCCCAAGAATCTCCTCAAAGTACAAGTACCAAAATGGTGAACGGCGCTGATTAGCTGTGGATGATCGAGCCGTGAATCGGGAAATGTCTGCGGGTTTTCGATAACCTGTGGACACGGCGAAGGGTAAAGGGGCCGTAGCCATGACGTATCAACTTCAATTCTTGCGAGACGACGGATCGCCGGCGTGCTTCTACACGACCCAGTGCTTCAGCGATGAGCAGGCGAAGGAACTCGCCCGCTCCGTGCTGGACGCGCAGTATTCGGGCGTGGAGATTCTTCGCGGCGAGCAGCTGATCTATCAGGAAGTGAAATCGCGCAAGCCGAACTGAGAATTCGCTGCTGCATTGCATTTGGCGGGGCTTTCGCTGGTAGCGCCCTGCTGTCATTCTCCCGGCAATGGGAATTTCCGGTTTTGAATCCGCGCGCCTGACCATTCGCCTTGGCGCGCTCGCCAACAACTATCGTGAATTTATCCGCCGCTGCGCGCCTGCGCGCGTCGCTGCTGCCGTCAAGGCGGACGCCTACGGTCTAGGTATGGAGCCGGTCGCGCGGACGTTGGCCGATGCCGGATGCGATATCTTCTTTGTCGCGCGGGTGGAGGAGGGGATTGCGCTGCGGCCATTACAGCCCCAGGCGCGCATTTTCGTGCTGGACGGCGCGCATCAGGCAACCGTGGCGCCGCTGATTTCGCACCGGCTCACGCCGGTGCTGAATTCGCTGTTCGAAATCGAAACCTGGAGCACCGCAGCGCGCGCGCGCAACGCGACGCTCGATTGCGCCATCCATCTCGACACCGGCATGAACCGTCTTGGCTTGCCGGAGTACGAGCGCGCCACGCTTTCTGCGGAATCCGCCATGCGCCTGCGCGGCCTCAATATCGTGCTGTGGATGAGCCATCTCGCCTGCGCCGACGATTGCACCTCGCCGATGAACGCATTGCAACGCGACCGCTTCCGCGCTGCGCTGGCCTCGCTTCCGCCGGCACCGGCGAGCCTTGCCGCTTCCGCCGGCGCGCTGCTGGGGCCCGATTACTGCTTCGATCTCGTGCGGCCCGGCATCGGCCTCTACGGCGGAAATCCCTGCACCGGCATGGCCAATCCGTTCGCGGTGGTGGCTGTGCTGACGGGCCAAATCCTCCAGCTGCGGCGCGTTGACACTGGGGAGAGCGTTGGCTACGGAGCCACCTTCCGCGCCACGCGGTCTTCAACTCTGGCAACCATCGGATTGGGATACGCAGACGGTCTCATGCGCGCCATCGGCAACAGGGGGAGCGGCGCGATTGCGGGCACGCGCGCGGCCGTGGCGGGCCGCGTCTCCATGGATTTGGTGACCCTGGATGCCACCGATATTCCGCCGGACGCGCTGAAGCTCGGCGCCGATGTCGAGTTTCTCGGCGATACGATTTCGCTGGAGGAATTCGCGGGTGCCGCAGGCACCGCCAGCTACGAAGTGCTGACATCGCTGGGCGCGCGCATGGCACGGCAATACGAGCCCGCTGCATGAATGTGTTTGCCGCCATCGGCCGGGTGACGCTCGGGTTCTTTCGCGAAACCGGGCGGGTGTCGCTGTTCGCGGGCGACTCCGTCAGCGCTGTTGCGCGGCCGCCAGTCTACTGGTGGCTGATTGCGCAACAGCTGATGCGCATCGGGTATTTTTCGCTGCCGGTTGTGGGACTCACGGCGTTCTTCACTGGCGGCGTGCTGGCGCTGCAGATTTACATCGGCGGTAACCGCTACGGCGCCGAATCCATCGTGCCGCAGATCGTGGCGCTGGGCATCACGCGCGAGCTCGGGCCGGTGATTGCCGGCCTGATGGTGGCGGGGCGCGTGGCCGCGGCCATTGCTGCAGAAATCGGCACCATGCGCGTGACGGAGCAGATCGACGCGCTCACCACGCTTTCCACCAATCCCATCAAATATCTGGTTGTGCCGCGGCTGGTGGCGGCCGTGATCTCCATGCCCATCCTTGTCGCCATTGCCGACTCCATCGGTATTTTCGGCGGCTATGTGGTGGGCACCGCGAGCCTCGGTTTCAACGGCAGCATCTACCTGAAGAATACGGTGGATTTTGTCACGCGGCAGGATGTGACCTCCGGCCTCATCAAGGCAGCGGTGTTCGGCTTCATCATCGCGCTGATGGGTTGCTTCAACGGTTTCAATTCCAAGGGTGGCGCGCAAGGCGTGGGTGCGGCCACCACCAATGCGGTTGTCTCCGCCTCCATCCTTATTCTGGCCGCGAATTACATTCTGACTTCGCTGTTGTTCTCGCGGTGAGCGGCGTGGCGGCGGTTCCCAAAATCGAATTGCGCGGCGTGAAAAAGCGCTTCGGCGACAAGATCGTGCTGGATGGCGTCGATCTCGCCATTCAGCCGGGTCATTCGCAGGTGGTGATCGGCGGCTCCGGCACCGGCAAATCGGTCATGATCAAATGCGTGCTGGGCATCCTGCGCCCCGAGGAAGGTCAGATTTTTGTGGACGGCCAGGAAGTGACGCATCTTAAGGGAAGCGCGCGCGATACCGTGCTGAAGAAGTTCGGCATGCTGTTCCAGGGTGCCGCGCTGTTCGATTCCCTGCCGGTCTGGGAGAACGTTGCGTTCGGCCTCATTCAGGGCCGCGGCGTGAGCCGCGCCCGCGCCCGCGACATCGCCATCGAGAAGCTTGCGAAAGTGGGACTGGGCAGCGATGTGGCCATGCTGTCGCCCGCGGAACTGTCCGGCGGCATGCAGAAGCGCGTCGGGCTCGCCCGCGCCATCGCCGCCGACCCGGAGATCATTTTCTTCGATGAGCCCACCACCGGCCTCGATCCCATTATGGCCGATGTAATTAACGACCTGATCGTGTCGACCGTGAAGGATCTCGGCGTCACCACCTTATCCATTACGCACGACATGGTGAGTGCGCGGAAAATCTCCGATCACATCGCCATGCTCTACAAGGGCAGGATCGTCTGGGCCGGTCCGACCGCCGAGATCGACAGTAGCGAAAGCGCGCTTGTCGACCAGTTCATCCACGGCCGCGCCCAAGGCCCGATCAAAATGGAAGTAAGGGCGTGAAGACGTTTCAGTTTTCAATCATCGCATCGGGGCTCGATCCAGAAGCGAATGATTTTGAAGATCGCTTCTTTGAAGCCGGATGCGATGACGCAACTATTTCATTCCAGAAAAATGAAATCGTTCTGGAGTTCGCCCGTGAAGCAGAAACGCTTCGGGATGCGCAACGCTCTGCATTGCAAGACGTAGAGCGCGCTGGGGCCAAAATTCAACGGATTGAGCCCGTTCGCTAGCCTGATAACCGTGCACAAATGGATTCCCTCTCCCCCACGAAGGTGGGGGAGAGGGTAAGGGTGAGGGGGCGATCCCTAATTCCCAAATGTTCCAGATGTGGCCTGGGCGTGCGTTGCGCCATATGAGACGAGCACGCCTGACGGATTGAAAGTAAATGTGTAGCTGTCCGTTGTGGCATCTGCCTTGGCGACCAACGGTCCGACAATCGGAATAAAGCTCTGAGGCCGCGCGGCGGCCTGTGTATGCGTGTAAACGATTATGTGCGCACCGTCCTGCATCACGGTATCCGCGTTTGGCTGACCCAGAGCGGCAATAACTTCCGAGTAAGTAGTTTTGCCACGTACGAACTCAGAGACTTTGTTTTGATCCACGGCTGTGCCAGCGGATATGCAGCTGCAAAGCAGAACGCCGCAAAAAAACACGATTGCAAAGCGCATCAGATAGCCCCCGATTATTCACGAAAGACTACCGGACCCTCGAGTTCCATGGCAACGGACGGACGACGAATCAGGATACTGTTGGATGTTCTCTACCGCCGGACGTCAGATGGACGATTGCCAGAACCACCCCCTCACCCCAACCCTCTCCCCCGCTAAGGCGGGGGAGAGGGAGAAGTGAGCGCGATGGCGCGATCACAGCCGTCCTTCGTTTGCCAATCCTGCGGCGCGGCGTATTCCAAATGGAATGGCAAATGCGATGCGTGCGGCGGATGGAACACGATTGTGGAGGAAGCGGCAGCGATTCCGGCCGGTGCCGGCGCGCGGCGCAGCAAGGGGCGGCCGTTCGCGCTGGAAGACCTGCAGACCGCCGATGAACTCCCGCCGCGGCGCACCACTGGCATCGCGGAGTTCAATCGCGTGTGCGGCGGCGGCATCGTGCCGGGTTCGGCGCTGCTGATCGGCGGCGATCCCGGCGTC
>JAICVV010000399.1 GCA_025935155.1 Alphaproteobacteria bacterium | reverse complement strand
GTCGCTTTCCTATAGAGGCCGGAATTCCACCATCGTTTCGCGTGCTGGATGAGCAGAGCGCGCGCGATCTGGTTGCCGAGGCGCGTGCGCAGGTGCTGGAGCGCGCCGGCTCCGGCGACGCTCAATTGGCCGCTGCCGTGGCGCATATCCTCACCGAAACCAGCGAAAATCGCTTGCACCAGATCCTGGACGCGGCACTCGGCAACGACCGCCGGAGGCTGGAGCGGTTCTTTTCCGTGCTGCCGGAAGGCGAAGACGCACTGCGAAAACTTGCCGAACGCGCGCATGGCGTGAACCAGGGCGATACGGTCGAGAATATCGCGGAGGAATTTTGCGCCGAAGCGAAAGCGGAAGCGGCGGAGCTCGCGTCTGTTATCGCCTGGCTGGCGGACGGCAGCAAAACAGACAAGGCGTTTGCGCGTGAGCTGGAAGCCTTCTCCACCCGGGGCTTCAGCACCGACGCGTTTCGCTCGCTGCGCGATGCCTTCTGTAAGACGGGCGATGGCGAGGCGAAAGAAAAGCTCGTCACAAAAGGACTGGCGGAGGCGCGGCCGGAGCTTACCGCATATGTAATCCAACTCGCCGAGCGCTACATCGCCGCCGAGCAGCGCTGCCGGGCGGCGCGCGCGGCGCTGCTGGCGCACGCGGCGCTGACGCTCGCCGATGCGGTGCGCGAGGTGTACGCGGCTGCCAAGCGGGCGCGCGGCGTGCTCGACTACAACGACCTGATTTCCGAAACTTTGAAGTTGCTCAACCGCGGCGACGCTGCCGCCTGGGTGCTCTACAAGCTCGACGGCGGCCTCGATCACGTTCTGATCGACGAAGCGCAGGACACCAGCCCCGAGCAATGGCAAATCGTGCGCAAGCTGACGGAGGAATTCTTCGCCGGCGCAGGGAGGCGCGGCCTGTTTGCTGCGCCGCGCACCGTGTTCGCCGTAGGCGACCAGAAGCAATCCATCTTCAGTTTTCAGGGCGCCGATCCCGACGAATTCGAGGTGAACCGGCAGCATTTCGGCGCGCACGCGCAGGCCGACTTTGCCGATGTACGGCTGCAGACCTCGCGCCGCTCCGCACCGGAGATTTTGCAGTTCGTGGATGCCGTATTCACCGATCCGGCGGCCCGGGACGGGCTCACCTCATTGGGCGAACCGATCGAGCATCAGCCCTTCCGCACAGAAGCCAAAGGCTTGGTGGAGTTCTGGCCGGCCATCAAGCCGGTGAAGACCGAAGATAAGGACTATTGGCGCCCTGTGGACGTGGAATCCGAGACCAGCCCGGTGGTGCAGCTTGCGGAAAAGATCGCCAGCAAAATCCGCAACTGGCTGGATGACAAAGTGCGGTTGCCGGGCCACGACCAGCCGATCCGCGCCGGTGACATCATGATTCTGATGCCACGGCGCGAACCCTTCGCCACGGAAATCATCCGCAAGCTGACGCAAATGCGGGTGCCGGTGGCGGGCGCCGACCGCATTCGCCTGAAGAATGAAATTGCCGTGATGGATCTGATGGCCTTGGGCCGTTTTGCGCTGCTGCCGGAAGACGATCTCAATTTGGCGGCGCTCCTTCGTTCGCCGCTCGTGGGCTTGAGCGAAGAGGAATTGTTCGCACTCGCAAACGGCCGGCAGGGACGCCTGTGGCGCGAACTGGCGGATCACTGCGAAGAGCTGCCGGCATTCGCTTCTGCGCACATGTTTCTTTCGGAGGTGCTGCGCCGCGCCGACTACACGCCGCCTTATGAGTTCTTTGCGCGCGCCCTTTCCGCCGACAACATGCGCGCGCGCCTGCTGGCCCGGCTTGGGCCGGAAGCAAGCGATGCCATCGACGAATTTCTCTCTCTGGCGCTCGAATATGAGGCGCTCGCCACGCCATCTCTGGAAGGGTTTCTGCATTGGATCGAGCGCGGCGATGCGGAAGTGAAACGGGACATGGAGCGTGGCCGCGATCAGGTGCGCGTGATGACCGTCCACGGCGCCAAGGGCCTGGAAGCCGACATTGTGTTCCTGCCGGACACCACGACGTTGCCCGATCCGCCGGGCCGTCGCGGCGAATTGCTGTACCACAAAGACGGTGTCATTTTTCCCATCCGTAAGGTGGATGCCTGCGACGCAGTAACAGCGGCGAAGGAGATCGCCAAACAGGAAGCGCTGAAGGAGCACCGGCGTTTGCTGTATGTGGCGCTGACCCGCGCCAAGGACCGGCTGTACGTCTGCGGCTTCGAGAACAAGAACGGCAT
>JAICVV010000445.1 GCA_025935155.1 Alphaproteobacteria bacterium | reverse complement strand
GCTGCGCACCCGCACCACGCGGCGGCCGCCCAGCATCGAAATGGCCGCCGCTTCATCGAACAGGCGCGCGTTATCCGCGGCGAGCGCCGCATCGTCCAGTTCGGCCACCCGGAACGGATCGCTCAAATCCGGCACGATGGATTTCGCAAGCGCTTCCGCGCGCTCACACACGAGCCCCTGATCGGGACCGAACACCAGTGCAGCACTGAGCTCTTTGGGAACGCGGCCGATGAAGCGATCCGCGTCCGCGGACTTCACAATCATTTCGGCTGGCTCTGCACAAAGAACACCGCAAGCCGCAGCTGCAATTGGTGGGCGATGTCCTGCGCCGTTTTTGCCTGCGCATCCTTCTGCGCAACAAGCGTGGAATAGGGCGACGGCACGACATCATAAGCGGACAGCGAGCTTTCCGTGCCTTTGGTGAGCACCTTCTGTGTCTTGCGGTCCACCAGTTGATAATCGGCAATCAGAGTGTAGTTGAACCGCGTGAGCTCGACTTCCTTCACGCCGTTCGCGGCCGTCTCGTTCTGGATGGCGATGGCCTGATTACGGTCGCGCAGGTCCACCTTGAGATCGTACAGCGCGCCTTGCGGTGTGTCCCTTGCCTGCAGCAGATCGAGCAGGTCATTGCGCAATTCGTATCCGGCCGTTTCCAGCTGAATGGGGGGAACATACACATTGACAAATCGCGCCTGTGAGCCGGGCTTGCCGCCAACTTCGCCGTATAATGGATGAAAGCCGCATGCGCTCGTCGCCATAACGGCGAGTGCAGAAGTCAGAAGCCGGAATCGAGAAGCCAGAACGCTTGGGCTCTTCGAGTTCTGAATTCTGATTTCCGGCTTCTGAATCATACCACAATATTCACAATACGATTGGGTACAACGATAATTCGTCTCGGTTCCTTACCGTCGATAGCGCGAACCACTTCAGGGATGGCCAACACGACGGATTCGATGACCGATCGCTCCGCGTCGGCTGCGAATTGATGCGTCGCCCGCAGTTTTCCGTTCACCTGTACAGCGATAGTGACCGAATCCGACCTTACAAAATCCGGATCGGCTTTTGGCCAGGATTCATCCACGACCAGCGCGTCGTGGCCCAACGCCTGCCAGCAGCTTTCCGCCAGATGCGGCATCATGGGACTAATCAAAAGAACCAGCGTCTCCAGTGCTTCCCGCCGAACCGCGCCAGGGATGGATGAGCTCGCAGCGCTGATGGCGTTTGTCAGCGTATAAATCTGCGCCACCGCACGATTGAAGCGCAAATTTTCGAGATCGTCTGTCACCGCTGCAATGGCGCGATGCGTGGCGCGCCGCAGTTCCAGCGCCGCACCTTCGAGGCTGCCAATCGGCGAATGCGGTGGCGGCAGATCCTTCGCCTCCTCCACCAGCCGCCAGATGCGCTGTGCGAACTTCCAGCAGGTTTCCGCGCCTTCCGCGCTCCAGTCGATATCGCGCTCCGGCGGCGTATCCGACAGCATGAACCAGCGGATCGTGTCGGCGCCGTATCGATCGATGATCGTTTCAGGCGCGATCACGTTCTTCTTCGATTTGGACATCTTTTCCGAGTGACCGACGGTCACTTCGGTTTCCGTGCCCCTCAGAAAGGCATGACCGCCGCGCTTTTCTAT
>JAICVV010000317.1 GCA_025935155.1 Alphaproteobacteria bacterium | reverse complement strand
CGGCAACCGAGAGCATGAAGCGATCTTCTGACTACCAGTTCCGGGCCGGTGTCCTTCGTGCCGACCGCCGCCATGATGCGAGATCGTTGTTCAGGTGTGCGCGTATCCATCATGAGGCGCTTATTTCAGAACCACGCCGCGTTCCGCCGCAAAAGCCGCCAATCGGATGCGCAGGCTGTGATCGTTTCGCCCGCACAACCGCTCGACGAACTCGCCCACCTCCCGCAAATCGATGCTGCGGATCATCATTTTGATGGGGCCGATATTGGCCGGTTGCATCGAAAGAATGCGCAATCCCAATCCTACCAGAGCCATCGCTTCCAGCGGCCGCCCGGCGATTTCACCGCACAAGGAAACTTCTCCTCCGGCTTCTGCGGCGCTGTGGATAATCTGGCGGATGACGGTCAGCGCCGCGGGATTAAGCGCATCGTAGCGGCGCGACACGCGCGCATTGGTGCGGTCAACTGCAAAGATGAACTGCAGCAAATCGTTCGAACCGATGGAAACGAAATCCGCGCTGCGGAGAATTTGCGGCAGCATGAACATCAACGCGGGCACTTCCAGCATTGCGCCCACCAGGGTGCGTTTCGGTTGCGGTTGCTGCAGAACCCGCGCGCGCTCGATTTCGCGATCGATCAGGGCGCGAGCCAAATTGAATTCCGCTACATCGCTGACCATCGGCAGGAGCAGGCGGAGCGTGCGCGCGGCGGACGCCGTCAGGAGAGCGCGGACCTGGTAGCGCAGGAGGGCCGGGCGGTCGAGCGCGATGCGCAGGGCGCGCCAGCCCAGCGCCGGGTTTTCCTCGCGCTCCCAGCGGCCGTAAGGAAGAATTTTGTCGCCACCCAGATCGAGGGTACGGAATACAACCGGCTTGTCGCCCGCGCCTTCGATGACGCGCCGATAGAAATCGATCTGGTCGGCGAGCCGCGGCATTGTTTCGCCAACCATGAACTGCAGCTCGGTCCGGAAGAGGCCAATACCGTCCGCGCCGGATTCTTTCAGGTGCGGCAGATCGATCAGCAGGCCCGCGTTCATCATCAGCCTGATGTGCACGCCGTCTTTGGTGACGGCAGGCAGGTCCCGCACCTCCACCATCTGCGCGACGCGCTGTTCGCGCAGAGAGCGCCGTGTTTCGAAGGCGCGAATAACTTCCGCGGGAGGCCGAAGCTGCGCTTCTCCGGTTTCGCCGTCGACAACGATGAGGTCTCCCGCGCGCGCGTTATCGGCAATGCCCTCCACGTTTCCAACCAGCGCGACATTCATGGCGCGCGCTACGATGGCCACGTGCGAAGTCGGCGCAACTTCTTCCAGCACCAGACCGATGAGGCGATCGCGCGGATAGTCGAGCAGCTCCGCCGGTCCCATGGCACGGGCGACCACAACCGAATCGTTTGGTAGTTGCCGTTGCAGGGCGGCACCGCCATCGAGGTGCCGCTGCAGGCGCCGCGCCAGATCTTCGAAATCATGCAGGCGCTCCCGCAGCACGGTGTCGCCGGTGCGCGCGATGCGGATGCGCAGCTCATCCTGCACACGTTCCACCGCGGCTTCCGCGGTGAGGCCCGTGCGAACGGCATCGCGCAACTTCTGGCGCCAGCCCTGATCCTGCGCGAACAGCCGGTACGCTTCGATGACTTCGCGGCTTTCGCCGGTCAGATCGAGTTCGGTGGAGGCCAGCATCTCGTCGACCGCGGCGCGCAACCGATCGAGCGCTTTGTCGAGCCGCGCGAGTTCCGCGTGGGGATCGTCAGCAATCAGCCGTTCCACCCGCACGCGCGGCTCGTGCAGCACCACGCACCCAATGGCAACGCCTTCGGAAAGAGGCTCACCGCGAAACGCCCGCGGACGGTCGACGCGAAGTTCCGGCTCATCGAGTTCGGCTGTATCGAACAGCCCCCCCTGTGCGACCACCTCCGCGAGCACCATCGCGACGGTCTGCAGCGCTTCAACCTCTTCCTCGTCATAGAGGCGCGGGGTACGGTTCTGCACGGTGAGCACACCATACACTTGGCCGCCACGCACAATCGGCACACCGAGGAAAGAGCGGTACGGGTCTTCGGCTGTTTCTGGCCGGTACGAGAACCGCGGGTGCGTTGGGGCGTCGCTCAGGTTGACCGGTTCCGCGGTTTCTCCCGCAAGGCCAACCAGACCTTCCCCCTGCTTTAGCCGGGTATTGTGAACCGCTGCACGATTGAGGCCTTCCGTCGCGAACAACTCATACACATTGCCGGCGCGCCGCAGGTAAATGGAGCAGACTTCCGCCACCATGTTGGCGGCGATCACCTTGACCAGCTTGTCGAGCCGCGCCTGCGCGCTCGCCGGCTCGGCCATGATCTCGCGCAGCCGGCGCAGCAGAATTCGCGGTCCTGCGGCGGCAACGGCAATCATCAGGCACTGTCCAGTTCATAGGCGGCGTGCAGGGCGCGCACAGCGAGCTCCACATATTCTTCGGCGATGAGCACGCTGACCTTTATTTCAGATGTCGAAATGACTTCGATGTTAATACCTTTCTCAGCGAGGATGCGGAACATCATCTGCGCCACGCCGGAATGCGTTCGCATACCAATGCCGACAATGGAGATTTTGGCGACGCTGGCATCGTGCGTCACGTCCCGATATCCAATGGCCGGCGCCGCTTTCTCGATGGCATCCAGCGCGCGATGCAGTTCGCTGCGGCTGACCGTGAAGGTGAGATCGGTTTTCTTCCCATCCTCCGATACGTTCTGCACGATCATATCGACGTTTACGCCCGCATCCGCCAACGGTCCGAAAATCGCTGCGGCCACGCCTGGCTTGTCAGGAATGCGATGCAGCGTGATTTTCGCTTCGTCGCGCGAATAGGCGATGCCGGTTACGGGCTTTTTTTCCACGATGTCTTCCTCGTCGCAAACTAGCGTGCCGGCACCATCCGGCTCGAAAGTGGAGAGCACACGAATGGGAACGCGATGCAGCATGGCAATTTCCACGGAGCGCGTCTGCAGCACCTTCGCGCCCAGCGAAGCCATCTCGAGCATCTCTTCGAACGCGATGCGCTCCATG
>JAICVV010000240.1 GCA_025935155.1 Alphaproteobacteria bacterium | reverse complement strand
CTACATCCTCGCCAACATAGCCCGCTTCGGTCAGCGTCGTGGCATCGGCCATGGTGAACGGCACATCGAGAATGCGTGCCAGGGTCTGCGCCAGCAGCGTCTTGCCGCAACCGGTCGGGCCGATCAGCAGGATGTTGGATTTCGCGAGCTCGACATCCGCATTCTTCGCGGTGGCGTTGATGCGCTTGTAGTGATTGTGGACCGCGACACTCAGCACCTTCTTGGCGTGCTGCTGGCCCACCACGTAATCGTCGAGCACCTTGTAGATCTCGCCCGGCGTGGGCACGCCTTCGCGGCTCTTCATGAAGGAGGTCTTGTTCTCCTCCCGGATGATCTCCATGCAGAGCTCGACGCACTCGTCGCAAATGAAGACGGTCGGGCCCGCGATCAGCTTGCGAACCTCGTGCTGGCTCTTGCCGCAGAAGGAACAGTAGAGCGTGTTCTTGTTCTCGCCGCCGCTCGCCTTACTCATGGCTCTCCTGGGACTGTCGTCCGCTTCCTATAGGCCGCCTGCCCGGCCAATTCTTCCAGTGCACGAACCGCGCCAAGGGAGATTCGGTTGCCGCCTGCCACTATACGACCATGATTGCGGCGGGAGGATCAAGATTAGTTTAATTGGCCGAATTGAGCCAAATACCTGATTTGGCAATTCCTTAGCTCGCCTCGCCCAGCTCGGAACGCTGCGTGAGCACCTGATCCACAAGGCCGAAATTCCGTGCCTCCTCGGAGGTCATATAAGTATCCCGGTCGAGCGCTTTTTCAACAGCTTCAACGGATTGGCCGGTGTGCTTCGCGTAAATCTCGTTCAGACGCCGCTTGAGTTTTACGATCTCTTGCGCGTGGCGGGCGATATCGGCCGCCTGTCCATAATAGGACGCCGAAGGTTGGTGCACCAGAATGCGGGAGTTCGGCAGGCAGAATCGTTCCCCCTTCCGTCCGGCGCAAAGCAGCAGAGAAGCCGCCGACGCCGCCTGCCCCACACACAGGGTCTGAATGCCGGGGCGGATGTATTGCATGGTATCGTAGATCGCCAGGCCACCGGTGACGTAGCCGCCAGGCGAGTTGATATACATGGCGATCTCTTTCTTGGGGTTTTCAGCCTCCAGAAAGAGCAACTGCGCCGTGATCAGACTCGCGACATAATCATCGACTCCGCCGGTGATGAAAACAATCCGCTCCTTGAGCAGCCGGGAATAGATGTCGTAGGCGCGCTCGCCGCGGGCGGTCTGCTCGACCACCATCGGCACCAGCGTGTTCATGTAAACGTCGCGAATATCGTTCATGGCGTCACATGTAGTGGCCCGGCCTGACTCTGTCGAGTATCGCTCAGGCCGCCGCCTTCAGGCGCTCTTCGGCTTCATCGGGATCGAGGAACAGGATCTCGCGATCCACCTTGCGCTCGTCGATCTGCGCCAGTTCCGCGATGAAGTCGACCACCTTGTCCTCGAACAGCGGCGCGCGGATTTCCGCCATCGCCTGTGCGTTCTGCGTGAGGACCTGGTAGGCCTGCTGCTCGGTGATAGGCTGCTGTCCCTGCATGCGGCTCTGCATCGCATACTGCCGTGCCTGCGCCGCCACCGCACGGTTCAGCTCCTCGGGCGCCACCTGAATGCCGTTCTGCTCGCCGATCTTCGCCAAAACCAAGCCCAGGCGAACGCGCCGTTCGGCGATGGCGTGATATTCCTTCTTCAGCTCGTCTTCGGTTTTGCCTTCGTCCTCGAAGGTCTTGCCTTCACGCTGCAACTCCGCCTGCACCGCTTGCCAGATGCCGTTGAATTCCTGTTCCACCATGCCCGGCGGCAGCCCGAACGAGTGCGTCTCATCCAGCGCGTCTAGAATGCGGCGCTTCAGGTGCATGCGGCTGGCGCGATTGTTCTCCTGCTTCAGCTGATCGCGCACGCGGTCGCGCAGGGTGGAAATGGAATCCAGGCCCAGCTTCTTTGCCAGCTCGTCATCCACGGTGACGGGATCGGGTGACTTCACCTCTTTCACCCTCACGGCGAACACCGCGTCCCTGTTCGCGAGCTTGGGTTCGGGATAGTCCGCCGGGAACGTCACCTTCACATCGCGCTCGTCGCCGGCTTTCGCGCCGAGCAATTGATCTTCGAAACCGGGGATCAACTGGCCCGATCCCAAGGTCAGGTTAAAGTCTTCCGCCTTGCCGCCAGGGAATTCTTCACCATCGACGCGGCCGGCAAAATCGATCACCACGGAGTCGCCGCTTTCCGCTGCCGTGCCTTCCGCGCGCGGCGAATAGGTTCGCGACTGCTCGGCGAGTTTGTACATCGCGTCGTCGACATCCTTGTCGCTGACGTCCGACACCAGTTTCTGGACCTTGAGGCCGGTGATCTCGGACGGCTCGAACTCCGGCATCAAATCGATCGCCAGGGTGAACTCGAGATCGGAGTGGCCTTGCGTCACCTGCTCGATGTCGCTGTTCAAATCCACGCGCGGCGGGGTGGCGGCCTTAAGGCCATTGTCCTCCAGCGCCTTCTTGCTGGATTCATTCACCGCCTCGTCGACGATCTCGCCCATCATCGATTTGCCGTAGGACTTCTTGAGGAACGAAGTCGGCGCCTTGCCCGGCCGGAAGCCTTTCAGGTGAACCTTTGGCTTCATCTCCTCGATGCGGCCCGTGAGCTTGGCGTCAAGGTCGTCACGGGGGATCAGCACCTTGAATTCGCGGTGCAGGCCTTCGGATACGGTCTCGGTGATCTGCATCTGTCGTTCCAATTCTCAATTCGTCATGCGGCCGGTCTGTTAATCGCGACCCGCGGCTGGCTTGCCGAAAGGAAGCCGCGGTTGCTGGCGAGGGCTGGCTTGCCAGCCGAAGCTGCGGGTCCAGCGGTCCACCTACGCCAAGGCTTCGGTGGACGCACCATCGTCCGCTGCTCCGCAGCGTAGGCTGGTGCGGGCGGAGGGACTTGAACCCCCACGACTTGCGTCACTGGAACCTAAATCCAGCGCGTCTACCAGTTCCGCCACGCCCGCGCCTCGGGCTTCTCCGGCGGGCCAGCCTCCGGAAGCCGGGCCGTATAGCAGGGGATTAGCAGGTGGGCTAGAGCAGGATTTTGGGCCGCATTTCTTGGCGCTGCTGAACCGGTGACAGGACTGCAGTGCACCCAAACGTCAGACGCGATACATGGAAGACGGCGCGCCTTGGGGAGCCTCGCTGCTTGGACTGAAACCATGCATCTCCGTCTGGCCGCGTGGCTCATGCACGACAGATACGGCTAAAAGTTATCCTCGCAATCGAAGCCGCAGTCTGGTAAGCTCCCAGGGTCGCCAGCAACGGCCAATGGGCGTTGGCGATTGAGAGACTTTCGGGGCACCGTTCAGAACTCGTGTCCGCACTCCCGCTCGATGGTAACGGGAGATTGCTGTGGCAGCTTTCAGCTATTTCTGTTTCGACGCAACCAGCAAAGCCATGCGTCTCATCGATGCCGATTTAAGGGACACGATCCTGCAAACGCGGGAAGTAATCCGAAATTCGCGCGCGGCGATTGCGGGAACCAACCTCCCGATCGGCCGGCATCCGGTGGAAACCACGCCGGAAACGCGGTCGCCGCCACGTCCGCATCGCCACGGATGCCCTGCTGACGAATGGGCTCCTCCCCGCAGCCACAATCGAGGTCGATGATGGCCACGCCGGACTCGAATTTACCTCTCGAGTCCGGCTGAAGCAGAGGCAGGAAACCTCGTCACACATCACGTGTGGGACGTTTTCAGTAACTGTTTGCCGCGCGTGCGCCGCTTGAACCCTTGCGGCCGATCACTCAACATGTGCCAGGCACCGTTTGGAAACCGTCGGCCCTAGGCTCGTGTTCGGCCTGCGCGCCATTGCCGCCGCATGAAGAGCATGGCGGCAAGACCAGAGAGCAACACCAACAGTGATCCTGGCTCGGGCACTTGAACAGGAGAGCCCGTCGTGGGCGTCGGCGTCAGGCGGCCGTTTGAATTCCAGATCGGCGTCGGTCCGGCGTTGACCTCTAGGATCACATGACCCAGGCCCGCACTTTCGTGAAGCAAATCCGGCAATTTGCTGACCGTCAGAACCTTCCAGTTCAGTTCGCCGGCATTTGACAACAATTCAGTCTGGGACCCCGTATCGTTGCCGTCGATTGCCAAATCATCGAATGGGATGCTGGTCGCGTTGGCACT
>JAICVV010000084.1 GCA_025935155.1 Alphaproteobacteria bacterium | reverse complement strand
CGCCTTCTGGCAAGAGGCCGGTGTTGCCACGAAGATCGACCTCCGGCTCGGACCGGCCGTTGCGACTCTCGACCGCATGATCGCGGAAGGGGAGCCGCCGTTCGATTTCGCCTTCATCGACGCAGACAAGCCGGGCTATGACGCCTATTACGAACGGGCATTGAAGCTGGTCCGCAAGGGCGGGCTGATCGCCCTCGACAATATGTTGTGGAGCGGCAATGTCGCCAATCCCGAAATCATGGACGTCAATACGGCGGCCATTCGCGCCCTGAACCAGAAAATTCATGACGATCCGCGCGTCGATATGGCCATGCTGGCACTGGGCGACGGCGTGATGCTGGCGCGAAAGCGGTAAAGCAAAAGGCGCCGGTGTTTCCACCAGCGCCTTTCAATTCGGAACAGAAGCCTCCTAACGGCGGCTGCCGAGCAGCCGCAGCAGCATCAGAAACAGGTTGATAAAGTCGAGGTAGAGGCTCAGTGCGCCGAAGATCGCCTTGCGGCCCATGACCGTGCCGTCGTCGCCTGCAACGTACATCTCCTTGATCTTCTGGGTGTCATAAGCGGTAAGGCCCGTGAAAATAATCACGCCGGCGACCGAAATGATCCACTGCAACATCGTCGATTTGACGAAGAAGCCAACCAATGAGGCGATGATAATGCCGATCAGGCCCATGAACAGGAACGAGCCGAAGCCGGTGAGATCGCGCCGCGTGGTGTAGCCCCAAAGGCTCATGGCGCCGAAAGTGGCCGCCGTGACGAAGAACACCTGGGCGATGCTGGCATAGGTGTAAACCACGAAAATCGAGGCGAACGTCACGCCAATCAGCGCCGCATAGGCGAGAAAGCTCGTGCGCGCAGCCGTTACGCTCATGTTCTGGATGCGGAAGCTGAGGAACATCACCAGGCCCAGCGAACCCAGCAGCAGCACCCACATCAGCGGTCCGCTGAACAGCGCCACGCCGATGCTTGTCAGCATCACGCCGTTGCGCAGGGTGGCCGCCGCGTGCGCCGGATCGCTGGTGACGGCGAACATGTAAGTGATGCCCGAAGCGATGCCCGTCAGCACGAGGCCGGCGAACATGTAGTTGTAGACGCGCAGCATGTAGGCCCTGAGGCCGGCGTCGATTACGCCAACCGCAGTGGGGCTTGCGACAGCGCGCGGGTTGTAGTCAGCCATCTGACGGAATCTCCTTTTCCCGAGCCGAACGGCCGGGGATTCACTTGCATAATATCGGGGTTTGGCACGGCGGGATCAAGGCGCTTCGCCAGCTTTGAATTTTCAGCGTTTCGAGACGGTTATCGACCCCGAAAAAACCTGCATTCCCGTGGCGGCAGGGGGCCGCTATCGATGCTGATCCACAAGCTTATCCGCCAGCCGCTTGTACTGCATGGCAAGGTCCAGCAACTCCTTGCGGCGCGTCTGATCCGCTTCTGAGGCGGCGTTCTCGCGCATCTGCGAAGACAGCGAGCGATAGTGCTGCGCCCGCGTGAGTTCGTCTTCCATGCGCGGCCCCTTCGGCACGACCCCTCCTTTGCCTGCCGGGACGCTACACCCTTGTTGCTGCCCGGCCAAGGCTCGCGCTGGCTACGTTCCACTTCGCTGGCGTGACGCGCGGGCCGGATTGCGCCCCTGACCGCGATCAGAAAATACTGGTGAAGCGGTAATCGAGCCGCGCACGTACGATCGTGAGGTTGCGGTCGGCGATCAGGTTGAACGGCTCGCCTTCAAGCGCTGTTGCGAGCGGCGTGGTTTCGTGGCCGAGACCGTAATAGATCCCTTCAACGCCGAGGCTTAGATGCGGCGTCACCAGGGCCTGTATGCCGGCGCCTGCCGCCCAGCCATACCGCCGGTCGTCGCCCTGAAAATTGTCGGATTCGCCCGTGGCTGAATCGACCGTGAACTGCTCATGCGTAACCGACATGCCAATGCCGCCGGTACCGTAGAACAGGAACGGCCCGGCCGGAGCACCCAGCACGGCGCGAAAACTGGACAGATATTTGAAGTCTTTGGCGAAGCTGATGTCGCTTACGAGCCCCAGATAAGGGCCGCCGATATTCCAGAGCTGGCTGATCTGCGCACCTCCCACGAACTCGCTATTGCTGGTGCCGGCCGAGAGGAAGCTCAGGTCCTTGGCTGCGCTCAAATCCTGGAAGCTGAGCTTGTTGCCACCGAAAATTTCTCCCACGTTGCCGCCGACGCCGACGTAGAGTCCGGCCCAGGGATCTGCCGCTTCGGGCTGAGCAGCCAATGGCGTGGTGGCAAATGCGAGAATTGAGGCGGCCATTACGGCGCAGATATTCAAACGCATACTGAGACTCCCAAGGTGGAATGCCGAACCGGCTGTCAAGCCGGCATCTCGAACTGCGCAAACCTTCACGCGCCAGCGTTTACCAAAACGTTAGCGGCAGCCTTAATTCCACGACAGCAGCGGCGCTCATGATCGCGCAACGAATTTGTCGAAAAGAAGACACGCAGCCGCTGAAACGAATTGCTCCGCTCTGCAGATTAGCGGCGCGCGATCGAACTGTGCGCCATCCGTATAGTGGCCGCGCCACGAAGCGACGCGAAATTCATGCTGTGCCGCGTACCGGACGAGTGCTCTTACTGCGTCAACCGGAACACCACTCCGTCTCCGTCGGCGCCGCCGTAGTTTGCTGTGCCGTAGAGATTCCCAAGCGCGTCGACGATCGGAGCAGCGTCGGGCGTGGAGCCATCGGGCCCGCCCTGGAAGGCGTAGAGGATGGTTTCCGTTCCGTCGGGCGCGAGCTTGAATATCGTGCCACAGCCGAAGCCATCGCAATTCTCGCTGCCGCCTTCTGTTGTCGCACCGTATAGATTGCCTGCCTTGTCACGCGTCAGGCCATAGCCGGGACTGAAGCCGTCGCTGCCGCCCGTGAAGCTGTGCAGCAGCTTTTCCTTACCGCTGCTTTTGATCTCGTACACGGCGCCGCAATTGCAGCTGCCGCCGCCGAATTTGCCGATGCCGTAAATGTTGCCGCGGCGATCGAGGATCGGTGTGGAGCTGGGACTGGCGGCGTCGGCGCTTCCTGCGAAATTGTACAGTATGGTTTTCGTCCCGCTCGGCGTCAGTTCGAACACCGTGCCAAAGCCATGCGTGCCGCCGAAGGAAGTCGCGCCGTAGAGATTGCCATCCTTGCCGATGGTAAGGCCAGGATACGGACTATCGCCGTCGTTGCCGCCGGCGAAGGCATACAGGACCGTTTCCGTGCCGTCCGGCGCGATTTTGTAAACCGACCCGTAGAAAGTGCCGCCGGAAAGCGTGGTGCCATAGAGATTGCCTTGCTTGTCCATGACGGGGCTGGCGAAGGGATCGAAACCGTCGGGCTGTCCAGTGAAGGCGTGAAGGACCTTTTCCTTGCCCTTGCGCGAGATCCTGTAAACCGTGCCGCAATTGCAATTGCCGCCGCCGGTTTCGGTGACGCCGTAGAGATTGCCATGGGCGCCAACGATGGGCGCCGACAACGGATTCGCTCCGTCGCTGCCGCCGGCGAAGGAGTAAAGCACGGTCAGGGTTCCGTCCGGCGCGATCCTGTAGATTGCGCCGTGGCCGCTTGCGCCACCGTCGCTTGCGGCGCCGTAGAAATTGCCATCCTTGTCTTCCGTCAATCCGGCGAAGGGATTTCCGCCATCCGCTCCGCCTGTAAAGTTGTAGAGAACGCTTTCCGTGCTCTTCGCCTGAACCGGCCCGAACGACATCGCTGCTGCCAAGGCCAGAACCGTGATGACCGGAATTGCACGAGAACGCGGCATGGAACTTCCCCTGGTAATTCTTCGAAACAACCTGCCGCCTCGCGTGGATCCGCGCAACGGCGCGCAACATCCACTAGCTGAGGCGATGCCATGCTGCGATGCACAACATGTTTGTAGTCACAAACTGCAGCGGCTGCTGCTCGACCGGGTGGAAAACGGCAGTCCAGGCGCAAAGATGCGTCAATTTTTCAAGCGAAACGCGGTCCCGTAATAGTCTTCTCCTCCGTTCTCGGTTGCGCCGTAGATATTGCCCTTCCGAGTTAACGTGAGGCCGGTCGGAGATTCCCCGTCATTCCCGCCCTGGAACTTGTAGAGCACAGTCTCGGTGCCATCGCTTGCTATTTTGAAGACGGTCCCGCAGCCGGCCTGATTTTGGCAGCCGGTTCCTCCACCAGTAAAGGTTGTGCCGTATAAGTCCCCTACGCTGTCCATGATCAAAGGCGTACTCGGATGAGCGCCGTCGTCAGTGCCCGCGAAGGCGTGGAGAACTGTTTCAGTTCCGTCCGCCGCAAGCTTGAAAACAATTCCATTACCGTGGATACCGCCGACGTATGTCGTGCCATATAGGTTGCCGGCGTTATCGACAATCACGCCTGCGACCGGCGACTTTCCATCATGGCGGGAAGCGGGAAAGCTGTGGAGAACCGTCTTGGTTCCACTCGGAGTCAGTTTGAATACGGTGCCGCAACCACCAGACCTGTGACATCCAGCCCCCCCTCCACCAGACCTCGTCGTACCGTACATGTTGCCAGCAGCATCGATAGCCGTAAGCAACGGTTCGTACCCGTCATTTCCGCCTAAGAACGCGTACAGCATGCTTTCAGTACCATCACGTGAGATTTTGAAAACGGTGCCGCATTCATGACATTGGGGGCCTCCTCCTGCGAAAGTTGCACCGTAAAGATTCTGAGAATCGTCCATTACCAAGGTTCCAGCCGGAAGCGCGCCATCCGAAATGTCCGTAAAAGCATGAAGCACGGCCACCGGTCCGTCCGGAAACACCTTGAAGACGACGCCGCATCCGGAGGGATAACAGCCAGTTCCGCCTTCGCCGGTAGTGCCGTAGAGATTGCCTTGTGTATCCACGACTAGCCCGCTCGAGGGTACGTTGCCTTCCGGCCCAAGAGCGAACGAATGAATTACAGATTCCGTACCATCAGAAGTCAGCTTAAAAACCGTGCCAAATCCGCTTTGGCCACCACTCGCAGTCGTGCCGTAAAAATTACCGTCGGGAGCGTGAAGGAGTTCGGCAACCGGCCGTGCACCATCCCCGTCAGTTGTTGGAAAAGAGTGTAGTATCCGCTCCGAGCTGCGCACATATGTGGCTGACACCGAAGAGAGTATCGCGCCCGCAATTATGACTGCAAAAACCGCTTTGATTTTTGTCACCCGAATTCCCTCAACTTAGCGCAAATAGAACTTAGAAGCCTCGCAGGCGGGAAGAAAGTAGGCTGTCACGACTTGCGCAACTGCGCCGCCGGGCGGGTGGAGAGGGCGGTCCAGGCGGCAGCGAGTCCGAAGAGCAGGGTGGCCGCCGCGCCGCCGAGAACTGTGAGAAGCGCCGCGCCAATATCGAACACGAACGGCACATCGAATACGCGCCGTGCGATTAGCCATGCCGCAAGCGTTCCGGCGGCCAGCGCCAATGCGCCCGTGATCGCGCCTAGCAGTCCGTATTCCAGCGCATAGATGCCCGCGATGCGGGCGCGTGTGGCGCCAAGCACTTTCAACACCGTTGAATCGTACAGGCGCGCGCGCTGATTGGCGGCGATGGCACCAGCCAGCACGAGCAATCCAGCGAGAATGGTGACGAGGCTTGCCGCGCGCACGCCAGCGCCTAACGCCTGCAACAGCCCGTTCACCTGCGCGATCGCGTCCTTCACCCGCACAGTGGATACATTGGGGAAGCGATCGGTAATGGCGCGATACATCGGCTCCTCATCATGCGGCGCCACGCGCACGGTGGCAAGGAAGCTGTGCGGCGCCTTGTCGATCACGCCTGGCGAAACAATGAGCACGAAATTTTGCCGGCCGTTCGAGAAGTTCACGTCGCGGAAATTGACGATGCGGCCCTCGATCTCACGGCCGAGCACGTTCAGTGTAAGCGTGCCGCCGAGCTTGAGATGCATGCCCTGCGCAAGCCCGGCATCGAAGGAGATCAGTGGCGGCCCGCGATAGTCCGATGACCACCATTTTCCTTCGGTGATGGCGGTGCCTTTGGGCGGCGTGGCCGCATAGGTGATGCCGCGATCCCCATTCAGCGCCCAACGCGCGCCGGACTCCACATTTGCCTGCGCCGCCGGCACACCGTTCAGCGCAGTGATCCGCCCACGGATCATCGCGGCGCGGCGGTAATCTTGCGCGGAATGGAAGCGCGCGATGGTACGGTCGAAGGCGGCTCCCTCATCCGGCTGGATATCGACGAAATAAAAGGTCGGCGCCGTGCCGGGCAGCGCATCCTTCACCTGCGCCGAGATGCTGCGGTCGAGCAGCGTTACGGCGGCAAGCAAAGCTAGCCCAAGGCCGAGCGCAACGATAACTCCCGCGGTTGCCGCCCCGGGCCGGGTGAGATTCGAGACGGCCAGCCTCAGATCGGCGCGGCGCGGACGCGGCAGTTTGCGCAATCCAAAGCGCAGGCACCCTGCAACGAGGCGTAACACCAGAAGCGCGCCTGCTGCGCCAGCGAGAAACCACGCTGCGAAAACCGATGAGGGCGAAATCCACAGTGCTAGTACGCCAACGATCAGGCCAGCGAATACTGTGAGCGCCAGATAAGGGAGGCGTGCTCGCAGTTTTGCTGGCGCGACGATATCGCGGAACAGGGAAGCGGGTGCGATTTCGCGGGCGCGCGCCAGCGGCGGCACCGAAAAAACCATCGCCGAGAGCAATCCGAATGCTGCTGCCAAAATGAGCGGTCCGGCATAGATGCCAAAGCGTGCCGGTGCGGAGATTTCGGCTCCATAGGTGGCTTCGAGTACGAACGGCAACGCGGCCCCCAGCAGCAATCCGCAGAGCACGGCGGCAACCGCGATCGCCATGACCTGCCAGAAGAAGGTGAGGAATATGAGATTGCCCTCGGCACCGAGGGATTTCAGCGTGGCGATTTCGCCCCGCTTGCGATCGAGAAAGGCGCTCACCGCCTGGCCCGCGCCGACGCCGCCGACTGCTAACGCGGTCAGTCCCACCAGGGTGAGGAACATGGTGATCTGCTCGACAAAGCGGCGCAGGCCCGGGGCGGCGTCGTTGCGGTCGCGAATTTCCCATCCGGCATCGGGGAAGCTTTGCTTCGCTGCCGCCTTGAACGCCGCGATGGAGCTGCCGGGCGGCATGGCCACGCGGTAGCGGTATTCAATCAGGCTGCCGGTCACGGCGAGTCCCGTGCGCCGCAAGGCTTGTGCCGAAATCAGCACATGCGGTCCCAGGCTGAAGCCGCTAGAGATTCGATCAGGTTCGCTTTGCAGCGCCGCAGCGATGCGGAAGTTCTGGCTGCCGATGCGCATTGTTCCACCTACGGACAGATGCAACCGATCCAGCAATGTCTGCTCGGCGACTGCGCCGCAGATCGCCGGTGATAAGCCTGAGTTCCCACCCTCCCCTTGAGGGAGGGTCGAAGTCTGCGCAGCAGATTTCGGGGAGGGGCTACTTGCGGCGGCAGTGAAATGACCCCTCCCCGAATAATTCATCGCTGCGCTCGAATTCTTCGACGCTCCCTCAAGGGGATTGTAGGAAATTGTGATGCATCGAACGGCGTCCTGAAGTGATGTGTTCGGTTTCAGCGTGGCGCCGCCATACAAGGGGTAGGCGCCGTCTACTGCTTTCAATTCGATCAGCTGGCGTTGATCTTCATGGCCATCCCTGATGGCGTAGGCCATAGCGCGCATGGAGATCGCTTCCGAAACGCGGCCGTAGCGCGAGAGGAAAGTCAGCTCTTGCGGGGTGGCTGCGCGATGGACCAGCTCGACAGAGACATCGCCGCCGAGCAGCTCGCGGCCTTGCACGGCCAATCCCGTG
>JAICVV010000282.1 GCA_025935155.1 Alphaproteobacteria bacterium | reverse complement strand
GAAATATCGCCACAGGATGTAGACCTGGCACAGCGCGATGCTGCCGAGCATCATGGGAAAGGCGAGCGCGCTGAATTTCAGGAAGCGGAATTCCACGCCGGCCTTTTCGGCCAATCCCGCCGCCACGAGGTTGGGGCTTGCGCCGACCAGCGTTCCATTGCCGCCGAGGCACGCTCCCAGTGCCAACGACCACCAGATGGGCTGAATGGCATCGGCGCCTCCGAAATGGGGCGCCAAATCCTTCACCAGCGGAATCATGGTGGCGACAAACGGGATGTTGTCGACAATCGCGGACAGTATGGCGGAAACCCACAGCATGCCGCTCGCCGCAAGGCGCATATCGCTGCCGGTAAGAGAGACGAGCCAGTGCCCCAGCCACGCGAGAACACCGGCATGCTCCACCGCGCCCACCACGATGAACAGGCCCAGGAAAAAGAAAATGGTGATCCACTCGATCTCGTTCAGCGCGGAGGTGACGTTGCGCGCGTGTTCGGAATGGGCCAGCGGAATGTTCTCGATCAGCAGCATCGCGGCGCCACCCAACATGGCGATGGTGGCGGCCTGCAGGTGCAGCTGATCTTCCGCGGCGAAGGCCGCGATGAGGATGCCGATCACCGTCACCGACCAGCGCAGCAGGCGCCGGTCTTCGATGGCCTCGGCCGCGTTTAGCGCCATGACCTCTGCGCGATCTTCGGCGCTGGCGCGCAACTGCCGTCCCCAGATGAGATGATTGACGAGCAATTGCACGGCGAAAATCACCACAACAATCGGCGTGAGATTGGCAATGAAGGCATCGAAACTCAGATGCGCCGCCGAGCCGATCATGATGTTGGGCGGATCGCCGATCAGTGTGGCGGTGCCCCCGATGTTGCTCGCGAAAATCTCCGCGAACAGGAAAGGGTATACCGGCACCTTCAATCGGCCGCACACCAGAAATGTGACCGGCACCACCAGCAGAATGGTGGTGACGTTGTTGAGAAAGGCGGAAAGGATGGCCGTCACCATCGCGAGCGACACGAGAATGCCGGCGGGCGAGCCGCGCGCGAACTGCGCCGCCTTCACCGCCACGTAACCGAACAGTCCGCTTTTGCGCGCCACCGCCACCACGATCATCATGCCCACAAGCAGGCCGATGGTGTTGAAGTCGACGGCGGCGATCGCCTGCGTTTGCGTGAGAACGCCCAGGGCGATCAGCACCGCGGCGCCCAACAGCGCCACGATGGCGCGGTTCACCACCTCGGTAATCACCAGCGCATACACCACCACCAGCACCGTGCTGGACGCGAGAAACGCAAAGGATTGGACGTTGTGATCAAGCATGCGGTTTTGCTGTTTAGGACGGAGACTCCCTCTCCCCCTCGGCGGGAGAGGGCCGGGGTGACGGGAACTGACACCGCAACTCGCCACGGGTGAATCGAACTTGTTCACCTTCCCCCATGTGGGTAGGCCGAAGCATTGCGAGCGAACGGTTCCTCCCCCGCTTCAGCGGGGGAGGGGGACCGCCGAAGGCGGTGGAGGGGGCGCATGCGAATGCCCCCTCCGTCTCACTCGCTTTGCTCGCTCGACACCTCCCCCGCTTTGCGGGGGAGGAACCCGACTTCTCCAATTCCCCACATAAGGAAAGGTGAAACGGCGCGTTCTTTCCGCGCTCCGCAAGTTTGGCGCACGCGCGGGTGGCCATGCGTTTCTCACAGCTCATGATTGCCGTTGGCCCGGCCATTCCCCCTCCCCGAAATTTGCTTTGCAAATTTCGACCCTCCCTCAAGAAGAGGGTTGAAGTCGTTGAAGCGATCCAGCTCTGGGTCAGCCCTGCCGGCGCCGCAGCACTTCTTCCCCTGTCCCGTGAGCGCGCAGACGGCATCCCAGTACGACACAATGCCGAGAAGCTTGCGCGTCTCGCGTTCCACCACCGCGAGCGTCGTGTGCTGCTCGCAAAACAGCCGCAGCGCCTCAACCTGCGGGGTATCGGGATGGACCACGCGCGCGTCGCGGTTCGCCACCTCGCCAACCTTGCGCCCCGATGCTTCGCGGAAGCGTTTGCGCAGCTCGTCGGCATCGTCTCCCATGAAGCGGAGGTTTGGCAGAAGGCCGCCCGCCAGCGCCACCTTGGGGATCACCTGGCTCAAAATATCGTAGATGCCGAACATGCCGAGGAACATGCCCGCGCCATCCACCACGGGCAGGTTGATGTAGCGGTGCGCGATGAGGCGCGCCGCCGCCTCGCCCACCGTCTCGTCCTCGCGGGCCGTGAGCGGGTTCGCCGTCATGATCGCGCCGCAGGTCATTTCCGCCTCCATTCCCCACTTTTACCGAACGCCGTTCAGACCGAACAGGAAAATAGGCTGTTCGTAAGCCATTGGTTTCACATAATTTTCAGACGATTCGCAGCCGACAATCAAAATAATTGTTTCCTTTCCGTTCCCCATCATCACTTCTGTGCTATTATTCCTCAACAACAAGAAATTAGGATCATGTGGGCGCAATGGCGGAACTTACGGCAAGAAGGGACCATAGAAGCGAGATCGGGCTGGCGCAAGCTATCGCGGCGCACGCCTTCGGGGTCGCTCCGGACGACCTGAACGGCGGGAACGACAGCGCCGGCCGGGCCCGTCAGGTGGCGATGTACCTGGCGCGCGTCGTTCTCAAAATCGGGCTGCGGGAAACAGGGCGGGCCTTTGGGCGCGATCACAAGACCATCTTTCATGCCTGCCGGCGGGTGGAAGAAGCGCGCGAAGATCCCGCGTTCGATCGCACGGTCGAATGGCTCGAATCCTTGGTGCGCCGCGCCGCCGGAGTCCCGGCATGAGCGCGCCCACCGAACAGGAAATCCTGCGTGAAGCGCGGCGCGTGTTCCGCAGACTGGCCGACGCGAAAGCGAAACTGGCGCCGCTCGCGAACGGCAACTGGAGCGTCGTGCAGCGCGGCGACGCGCAATCCGGCCGCATCAGGGTGCGGACGGACATGGTGAGCGCGTTTCGCGCGCGCGGCTGGCTCGACGCGCAAGGCGATGCATTTGTGCTGAGCGATGCCGGCCGCAGCTGGGCGATTGCCGAAGTCGCCGGCATGAACCTTTTCACGGCGCAGCATCAGCGCCTCGCCCATCGTATCGTTCACGACGAAGATGGCGATGAGCGCGTGGTTATCGCCAACGACGCGGAGTCGCCGCTTGGCTGGCTGAAGTCGCGCGGCGGCCTCGATGCGGCGCAGTTCGAAGCGGGCGAGCGCCTGCGCCGCGATTACACTCTGGCGCAGCTTGAACCAAGAATGTGCATCGATCTGTCCGCGCCGGTGGTGCTGGGCAGCGGACCCGCGAAGGCCGGATTCATCTCGGATACCGCGCTGGCCGCGAAGCAACGCTTCGCGAAAGCGCTGTCGGCCGTCGGGCCGGGATTGTCCGATCTGCTGTTCGATGTGTGCTGTGCGCTTAAGGGACTGGAAGCGGCGGAGAGCGGGCGCAAATGGCCACGCCGCTCCGGCAAGGTGGTATTGGGTTTGGCGCTCGATCGCCTCGCTGCCCATTACGGCATCGCCGCGCCTTCGCACTCTCGCCTGCGCAGCTGGTCCGCCGATTACCTGGTTGAAAATGT
>JAICVV010000323.1 GCA_025935155.1 Alphaproteobacteria bacterium | reverse complement strand
GTTCGGCAGCACTGAGATGACGGGCCTGATTACGACGGCGCAGACCAACAACCTCGATCTCGCGGCGGCGGCCGCACGGGTGCTGCAGGCCCAGGCGCAAACGGAAATTTCCGGCTCGGCCCTTTTCCCGAGCCTCAGTCTACAAGGTGAGGCGCAACGGGCCCGCAACGGCCAGGGCGCAGTTTTGACGGACGCGAATGGCCATATAATCGGCACGAGAGCAACGACCGGCAATACCTTCGGACTAACGCTCGACGCGTCGTACGAGCTGGACTTCTGGGGAAAGAACAGTGCTGCGTTACGGTCCGCCAACCAGTTGCTGCTCGCTTCCAATTACGCGCAGGAAGTGGTGGCGCTGACCGTCACCACGGATGTTGCCAACACCTATCTCGACGTGCTGGCGTTGCGCGAGCGGCTCGACATCGCGCAACAGAATGTGGACGCCGCGAAGCGCATTCTCGCCATCGTGCAGGCGAAAGTGACGAACGGGGTTTCCTCGCGACTTGATCTCGCCCAGCAGGAAACGCAGCTCGCAGCCGTGGAAGCAACAATTCCCGCGCTCGCAGAGCAGGAACGCGAGGCGCGGTATGCGCTTGCCATTCTGCTGGGCCGGTTGCCGGAAGGTTTCGATGTCGCCGGCAAAAATCTGGACGGCATTGTGACGCCCGAAGTGGCGCCGGGACTCACCTCCGAATTCTTGCGCCGCCGCCCCGATGTCGCCGAAGCGGAATCCAATCTTGCCAGCGCCCACGCCAATGTGGATGCCGCGCGCGCCGCCTTTTTTCCGCAGATCAGCCTCACCGGATCCGGCGGCTTCACCAGCGCGGCGCTAAACACCCTCTTCACCGGCTCGGGCTTCGGCTGGAGCATCGGCGCGAATTTGCTGCAAACCATTTTCGATGGCGGCTTGCTGGAAGGCCAATTCGATCTCAGCAAGGCGCAGCAGCAGGAACTCATTTCCACCTATCAAAGCACCGTGCTGAATGCGTTCTCCGACGCCGAAACAACACTCGGCCAGGTATCCAGCCTTGCCGATCAGGAGCGGCTGCGGACCGAGCAGACGCGGGCAGCAGCGGAAGCGTTCAGGATATCCGAGCTGCAATACCGCGAGGGCGTGACGGACCTGCTCAATGTGCTGACGGCGCAACAGATCCTGTTTTCCGCACAGGATACGCTGGTACAGATCAAACTGGCGCGCATCCAGGCCGATATCGGATTGTACAAGGCCCTCGGCGGTGGGTGGAGCGAGGCGGCTGATGCGGCAACGCAGGCGATCCCTGCCCAGACCACGCCGGTGCAGCCCGGGCCGCCGGCACCCCCGCCGCCGAGCGCCGCACCCATTCCCTCCACGCCGCCGCCCACGGCCATTCAGGGTTCGGAGCCGACAGCGCCAACTCCGCCGCGCCGCTAGTCTAACGGTCAGCTATGCCCGAGTACGCGATGAGGGACATAAGGCTCTGCTAGAGCATTTAGCTCTGCTTCATCCAGCCTGACCGAGACGGCCGCGATAGCGTCTTCGAGGTGCTTTGGTTTTGAGGCGCCCACGATTGGGGCCGCCACACCAGGCTGCTGCAACAGCCAGGCAAGCGCTACTTGCGCATTGGAGATGCCTCGCTTCTGGGCAATCTCCTTCACCCGCTCTACGACCGCGAAATCGCTGTCCCCGTAGTACATCGCATGCGCGAACTCGTCGGATTTGGCGCGCGCCGTTTCGCCCTTGTCTTCGCGCTTGCGATTGCCCGCAAGAAATCCGCGCGCGAGCGGGCTCCATGGGATTACGCCGACACCCTCAGCACGGCAGAGCGGGATCATCTCACGCTCTTCCTCGCGGTAAATCAGGTTGTAGTGGTTCTGCATGGAGACGAAGCGCGCGAGGCCCAGCGTCTCCGCCTGCGACAAATACTTCGCGAACTGCCACGCATACATGGAAGAGGCGCCCACATACAGCGCCTTCCCCGCCTTCACCACATCATGGAGTGCTTCGATCGTTTCTTCGATGGGCGTCGCCGGATCGAAGCGATGAATTTGATAGAGATCGACGTAATCATGTCCCAGCCGTTTCAGGCTGGCGTCGATGGCATGCATGATGTGCTTGCGTGAGAGGCCGCCCTGGTTCGGCGTGGAACCAGAGGGAAAGAACACTTTGGTGGCGAGAACATAGGAGTCCCGCGGCCCGGCATATTCCTTTAGGGCGCGGCCGGTTACCTCCTCGCTCGCGCCTTGCGAATAGACGTCGGCCGTGTCGAAGAAGTTGATGCCGCCTTCTACCGCCTTCCGGAAAAAGGGCCGGCTTTCTTCCTCGCCCAATATCCAGCCGCGCCATTTGGGCGAGCCGTAGGTCATGCAGCCGAGGCAGATGCGGGAAACCTTCAGACCCGTTGCGCCCAGATTCACGTAGTCCATTGCCGGCCTCCGCTGGTCCTTACACGAATTCCAAAGCCCCTCACTTCGTTGCAGGTAGGCAAAGAATTCGGCGCGTTGGTGACGGGAGGATCGGACGATCCTCACCGTTACCAATACCACGATGTGCGGCCGAGCAACCGGATCAGGTATGGGCGGCGCCTGCCGAATCGGACGGCGCCGAGTTGTCCGGCGTTAATCCCCGGTGCTTCAGCATCGGCCCGACATCCGGGTCCTTGCCGTAGAAGCGGCGGAACATGTCGCCGTAATCCTCGGTATGACCCTTGGACAGGATCATGTCGCGGAAGCGCTGGCCGTTCTGGCGTGTGAGGCCGCCATTGTTCTCGAACCAGGCATAGGCATCGTCGTCGAGCATCACGGTCCACTGATAGGCATAGTAGCCGGCCGCATATCCGTTCGCCCAGATATGCAGGAAGTAGCTGGAGCGATAGCGCGTCGGCACGTTCGGGAAATCG
>JAICVV010000265.1 GCA_025935155.1 Alphaproteobacteria bacterium | reverse complement strand
CGCTGTCGCTGTACGATCCGTTCGCGGCCGCGGACGAGCAGGGCGGTTCATCAGACCGCGTCACGGCGCCGATGCCCGGCAAGGTGATTCAGGTTCTCGTGCGGCCCGGCGAAAGCGTGAAACGCGGTGCGCCCTTGGCCGTGCTCGAAGCGATGAAGATGGAGCACACGCTCTCGGCGTCTGGCGATGCGCTGATCGCAACTGTCGATGTCTCGCCCGGCGATCAGGTGAACGAGGGCACGGTGATCGTCCGTTTCGCGAAGGAGAAAAGCGAAGCCGCATGACCTTGCATCTCATCAAGCTCTGCGTTGGTTGCGACTCGATTGAAGATTTGGCGGACTGGCAGCGGCGCCGCCTCGCCGAGCTGAAGAAAAAGCGCAAACCCTTACAGCTCATTCACGTCACGCGCATGACGCCAAAGCGCGGCGACGAGTTGCTGAAAGGCGGTTCCCTCTATTGGGTGATCCGCGGACAGATCGCCGTCCGCCAGCGGCTGCTGGACCTGCGCGCGGTCACCAAGAACGGCACGCCGCATTGCGGCCTGGTGTACGAGCCGAAGCTGGTCCACGTGATCCCGCGCTACTGCCGCCCATTCCAAGGCTGGCGCTATCTCGCCGCCAAGGACGCGCCCATCGACGCCCGCATGGTGAAAGGCGGCAAACACCTCCCGCCGCAACTCCGCGCCGAGTTGGCTGCATTGGGATTGCTATGACGCGAACCTTTCCTCCCCCGTTTACGGGGGAGGTGGCGCGAAGCGCCGGAGGGGGCGCCCCCTCCGTCTCAAAGCCATCGCACCTTTGACACCGCCCCCGCAAGCGAGGGAGGAAAGCGATGGCTCATATTGCTCGGTTATCGGTCAACCGTGTGGTGGCGATCTTCGCTGCAACGACGACGGGGGCGGCAGACTATTCCAGCGCTTCTCGCATAGCTTTGCGCAACGCTTCCCGGTCAGCGGTCGACAGGGCACCAAGTTCACGAATAATGAGAGACCGTTCGAGCGTGGCGAACACCGGTTTGATCGCGGAAGGCTTGAGAAGACCGGCAGATTTCCAGTCCTGAAGCCAAACCTCGCCCAACGCGGCGCTTGCGCGAAGCTGCGAGGTGACGGCCATCACGACTACGTCCGGCTTAGCGGCATTGTAGGCGCGGCTGGAGACGACGACTGCTGGCCGTCTCTGGATTCGGTCTGGCTGGTGAAAGGAAACGGCGCCAGCACGATGTCGCCGAACTCAAGGGGCATTGTAAATGTCGTCCTCCGGATTATCCCAGACTTTGGCGAAGACAGGTTCGCTCGCTTGCATGGCGGCGCGCACCAGCGCGCGGCCATGGGCGCGCGTGGCGATGAAGTCCACGAAATCCTCGACTTCATCCACGCGCTCGGCCGGAAGAGCTTCGATCTTTTTCATCAGCGACTTTGGGTTGGATATGTGCGCTCCTGGTGTGATTGCCCCATCATATCGCGATATTGTCGATCAGTCTTGTGTCGCCGATCCTCGCGGCGGCGAGGACGCGGGCGGGGCGCGTGAGAGATTCGATAGGCGCGAGCGTTTCGGCATCGCGTACGGCGACGTAATCGACCGACGCGAAACCGGCGCGGAGCAGGGCATCGCGCCCCCACGCCTCGGTAGGAGTAATGGGCTCTCCTCGTTGAACTTTCGTCGCAACCTCGCGCAGCACAACATTGAGTCGGCTGGCGATTTTGCGTTCCTCTTGCGAGAGGTACGCGTTGCGGGAAGAGAGGGCGAGGCCGTCCGGCTCGCGCAGGGTTTCGCCGACGGTGATTTCGATGGGCAGGTCGAGATCGGCCACCAGACGGCGGATGACGAGCAGCTGCTGGTAGTCCTTCTCCCCAAAGGTGGCTTCGTCCGGCATCGCCGCGATGAGCAGCCTCGCCACCACGGTCGCAACGCCGGAAAAGAAGTGCGGGCGGAAATCGGACTCCAGCCCCAGTGCCGGACCGGCCACTTCGATGCGGGTTGCGAATCCGTTCGGGTACATCTCCGCGGCGGACGGCGCGAACACCACATCGGCGAGGCTCGCCAGCTTGGCGCAATCCGACTCGAACGTGCGCGGGTAGCGGGCGAAATCCTCGTTCGGCCCGAACTGCGCCGGGTTCACGAAAATGCTGACCACGGTCAGGCCACAGCGCGCTTTCGTCTGGCGAACCAGGCTGAGATGCCCTTCGTGCAGCGCGCCCATCGTGGGCACCAGGCCGATGCGCAAACCCGCCTTCCGTGTCGCCGCAAGGCGCGCCCGCAACGCCGCGACAGTGCTGACAATTTCCGGCCCTTCGCCCATGCCGCGACATTAGCGGGAATGGGCCGACAAGGGCTAGAATTCGCTCGCCAATTCCAGCACACACCCGCCCATGAACACCTTGCGCAAAGCCATTTCCGACGCCTTCCTTGCCGATGAAAACAGCTTCGTCGAAGCCCTGATACCGAACGCGCGCCTTAGTCCCGCCGAACGGGCCGCTACCGAGGCGCTGGCCAGCGAGCTCGTCACCCGCATCCGCAGCAGCAAGGACAAGCGCAGCGGCATCGACGCCTTCACCCAGGAATACGCGCTCTCCAGCGAAGAGGGCGTGGTGCTGATGTGCCTGGCGGAGTCGCTGTTGCGCGTGCCCGACGCCGCCACCGCCGACCGGCTTATCAAGGACAAGATCAGCTCCGGCGACTGGGCGCGGCACATGAACCAATCCGACTCCCTGTTCGTGAATGCGTCGACTTTCGGCCTGATGCTGACCGGCCGGGTTCTGGACTTGGACGAAACGGCGAAATGGGACTTGCAGGGGATCTGGAAGAAGCTGGTGTCGCGCTCCGGCGAGCCCGTGATCCGCAATGCGGTCACCTATGCGATGCGCATACTCGGGCGGCAGTTTGTGGTCGGCCGCAGTATCGAGGAGGCCCTGAAGCGGGCACGCGAATACGCGGACAAGGGTTATCGTTTCTCTTTCGATATGCTGGGCGAGGCGGCGTACACGAAACAGGATGCGGAGCGGTACTACGCATCATACCGCGACGCTTTGAATGCCATCGCGCGCGCGTTTCCGGATCGGGGCGAATCCGTTTTCGAGCGGCCCAGCATTTCGGTGAAGCTGTCGGCGCTACATCCGCGCTACGAATGGATCAAGCGCGAGCGCGTGATGGCCGAGCTGCTGCCGCAGCTGGTGGCGCTGGGTGCGCAGGCGCGCGCGGCCAACCTGGCGCTGACCATCGATGCCGAGGAAGCCGAGCGGCTCGATCTCATGCTCGATGTGTTCGAGGCGATGGGAGAGGCCGCAGTTCTCCGGCGGTGGAATGGGCTCGGGCTTGCGGTGCAGGGCTACCAGAAGCGCGCGCTGCCGGTGATCGCGTGGGTGGCCGATCTCGCCAAGCGGCAGGAGCGGCGGATTCCCGTGCGGCTGGTGAAAGGCGCCTACTGGGACACGGAAATCAAACGCACGCAGGAACTGGGGCTTTCGGATTATCCGGTGTTCACGCGAAAATCCGCCACCGACACGTCGTATCTGGCTGCTGCGCGCGCGCTGTTTGCGGCGGGCGAGGCGATCTATCCGCAATTCGCCACGCACAATGCGCACACGCTCTCGGCCGTGCAGGTGTTCGCGAGCGGGCGGAAGGATTTCGAATATCAGCGCCTGCACGGCATGGGCGAATCCTTACACGAGCTCTACCGCGACGTACGAAAATCGCGGGCGGGCGGCGGCACGCGCATCTATGCGCCGGTCGGCACGCATGAAGATTTGCTCGCGTATCTGGTGCGGCGCCTATTG
>JAICVV010000290.1 GCA_025935155.1 Alphaproteobacteria bacterium | reverse complement strand
CGTGACGAGCACGATGGTGAGGCGGCGTGATTCGTTCAACGATTTCAGCAGCGCCATGATTTCATGGCTTTTTGCGGTATCGAGATTGCCCGTGGGCTCATCGGCAAACATCACCAGCGGCTCGCTGACGAGTGCGCGCGCAATCGCAACGCGCTGCTGCTGCCCGCCGGAAAGTTCCGACGCGGTATGATGGCCGCGATCCGCAAGGCCAACCTGTTCCAGCGCCTGTTGCGCCTTCGCGCGGCGTTCAGCCTTGGCGACGCCACGGTAGACAAGTGGCAGCTCGAGGTTTTCCAGCGCCGTGGTGCGCTTGAGCAGATTGTATCCCTGGAATACGAAGCCGATGTAGTAGCGGCGCAGCAGCGCGCGCTGATCGCGCGTGAGGCTGCCCACGTCGGCGCCGCGAAAACGATAGCTGCCGCCGGTCGGCGTATCGAGGCAGCCCAGAATGTTCATGGCCGTGGACTTGCCGGAGCCGGACGGCCCCATCACCGCAACGAATTCACCATCGGCAATGTCGAGATCGATACCCGCCAGCGCTTCGACCGCCGCTTCGCCCGTGCCGTAGATTTTCGTCACGCGGCGAAGCTGGATCAGCGGCGCGGCGGTCATTCCTTGCCTTGGGGCGACTTCGTATCGGTGACGACCTGATCGCCCGCCGCGAGATCGCCTTTCACCATCTGCATGAAATGGCCGTCTGTGGCGCCCAGCCGGAGGTCGTGCGGTTTCAGCCGGCCATCATCCACGGTCCACGCTCGGCCCTGTCCCTGCGCATTCGGCGGCGGCGGCGCATTGGTAGCTCCGGCGGCAGGCACGAAACGCAGCGCCGCGTTTGGCACCAGCAAGGCATTGGACAGACGCGACGCGGTGATCTGCGCGGTTGCCGTCATGCCCGGCTTCAGCAAGCCGTTGGGGTTCGAGACCAGTAGCACGCCCTGATAGGTGACGACGCCCTGCACCGTTTTCGGCGCGCTGTGAATGGAGACGAGTGTTGCGTCGAACTGGCGGCCCGGGTACGCGTCCACGGTGAAGGTGGCTTTCTGGCCGGGATGCACCTGCCCGACATCGGCTTCGTCGATGTCGACGTCCAGCTCCATCTGTGAAAGATCGCTCGCCAGCGTGAACAGCACCGGCGTCGTCATCGCAGCGACCACCGTTTGCCCCTGCGAGACTTTGCGGTCCAGCACCACACCATCGATCGGCGAATAGATGGTGGCCTTTGATAGCAGCGTTTCGTTGGCCCGCACCTGCGCCGCGGCCAGATTCACATTGGCGCGGGCGCGCAGCAGATCGGCGCGCGCGTTATCCAGATCCTGCTTCGAAGCGGCGTTGCTTTTCGCCAGCGCTTCGGTGCGCGGAAAATTCTGGGAAGATTGCGTCTGCGTCGCCTGTGCCGTCGCCAGCGCCGCGCGGGATTGCGCCAGCTGCGCCTCGATCTGATCGGTGTTGATCTTGGCGAGCTTCTGCCCTTTCTTCACGTGATCGTTGTAATCGACGTAGAGCGCGTCGATGCGCCCGGAAACCTCCGCGCCGACATCCACCTGATCGCGCGGCTGCAAAGTTCCGGTGGCGCTGACCGTTACGGCCAGCGGTCCCCGCGTGACAGCCTGCGTTTCGTATTGCGCCTGCGGGCCGTGCCGCAGGAATACGAGCGCGAGCACGATAAGAACCGCAACGCCGGCGCCGATCAGAATCCAGCTGCGGCGGGAAAGCCCACGCACACGCCCGCCGATTCCCAACCGGCTGGCAAGATCGGCATCCGGCGCAGATTTGTTCGAGGCGTTGTTCACGGGCTGCTCCAGTCCCCGCCTCTATCTCTGTGCGGCGGTGGTTGCCGTCAAGTCCGCGGGTGATCGCAGGCGCCTTGCGCCAGAATAAGAAAGTTCATCCGCGCGCGGCGGGTTTTGCTGGTGAGGAGGGTGGCTTCCACATCGCCCTGCATGGCGCGGTCCTGCAGCTTTACACCGTAGGTTTGTGTCACGTAATCGCGCAGCCGCGGCGGGACGTTGTTGTTATCGCCGCCCCAGACGACCAGACATTCGCCGGGTACCGGCGGCCCGAACACGCCGGCCGGCGCATCCGGCGTCACCACGCGCGCGTCCGGGAATGAAAGTTTCAGATTGCCCGCCAAAGCAGCATCGGATGCCGCGATGGTGCCGCGCAGGAACCCTGCCTGCCGGAACGTATCGGCGTAGCGCGGCATTGGCCAGTATTCGGCGCAATAGCGGCAATCGTGGGCGCGGCTCTCGTACATCCAAAGCCGAACGCCGAGTCCGATGATAACGCAGACGAGTACGGCAATGGCGAAACATCTGTCCACGCGGTCTGTCTCGCTGCCACAGGCGCGTTTTGCGCGCGCGAAAAGGTAAAGCGGCAACGGCAACAGTACCGGATATACCCAGGGGCGCGCGTCGCTGCGACGGAAATAAAGGACAAGCACAAGCACGGTCAGCGCAGCGATGAACATCGCAATCCGGAAGAAGCGCATCCAGCTGTCCGCTGACGCGTGCGGAATCCGCGCCGCCGCTCGCCGGTACAGAACGGCAAAGAACAGCAACGCCGGAATCGCAAACAGCATCAGCGCGATAACGAGGTCGCGCAGTTCTGTGAGCGCTGGTATTGCACCCCGAGCTAATGTCACTGCATCTGGCGCAAAAGCGAAATACGGCGCCACAATGATGATTGCGACAATGGCTGCCACAAGAAGCGGAACCACGCGGAGCCGCGCGCGCAACTCTGGCGTGAAGGCCAGCGCGGCAGACGTCGCAAACGGCAAAATAAGAAAGACATAGCTCGACAGCAGGCCGAGGCCGGTCGCCGCTCCCAGCACAACGTAATCGATCGTCTGCTGATGCGTCAGCGCGCGCGTATCGGCCCACAGGTAAAGGCAGCACATCGTGGCCAGCAGCACGTTTTCCATGCTGCTCCAATGCAGCAGCCAGCCCGCGCCGTACGACGCGAGGAGGAAGAAGGTGGCAAAGGCCGCCCGCCGTGCATCGCCCAGCACCGCGCGCCCAGCAGCGAAGAAACCGATCAGCCCGATGCCGAGCAGCACTTCGCGCAACAGAAACAGGGCCAGCTTGCTGCCGCTGCTCGCCGCCAGCGCCGCCCACGCCAGCCAGTTCATCAGCGGCGGGTGGCCCGGCTGATAGCCCCACTGAAAACTCTGGCCGAACAGCATCTGTGGCGCTTCGCCGCCATTCAGATTGGGGCTGAGCAGCACCCGGGCCAGAAAGTGGACAGCGCAATAAAGGATCAGCAGCGAAACGGCTGTCTGCGGCTCGCCGAACGATTCCCAAAAGCTCTTGCGCCGCCCGCCTTCGCTCATCTCCGCACCCTCATACGACATCTACACACCAGCAGGAGTTGCCTCGCAACATCTGGGCTGCGGCGTTAGCACTTTGTTGACCTTGTTTAACCGCCGTTAAGGCTTACTCCTCCAGAATCG
>JAICVV010000150.1 GCA_025935155.1 Alphaproteobacteria bacterium | reverse complement strand
GGCGTTGAAGCCTGCGTTCATCGACGGCTTCATGGCCGCGTATCGCTTTTTCTCGGCCTCGCTGGCGTTAAGCGGCGAACCGCGCAAGGTCAGCGTGGTCGTGCCGTGCAGCTCCGTGAGTGTCAGCACGTTCAGGATCTCCAGCGGAAAGTCCTCCGCGAAGGGCGCGCGCACAGTATTGCCATCGCGATCCGAAAATGAATTGACGAAGACGATGCGTTCCGGCGCCGCGATATCGCGATAGGCGAACTTGCCCCACATCTCGGCGCCGTTGGGCGCGCGCATGCCGTAGTGAAACATCCCGCCCGCGCGGAAATCGAGCGTGCCGCCGATCCACTCGAAGCCTTGCGGCCCCCACCATTTGGAGAGGCGGTCCAGCTCCGAATGCGCTTTCCACACCGCTTCGCGTGAGGCCTTGAAGGTGCGTGTGACCGTGAACTCGGGCGTGTCCGAAGCCGCGGTAACGTGCTCTTCCAGCTTGTCGATGCTTTGCGTCCAGCCGGCTTCCATGCCCTGCAGCATCTGCTCGGCAATGGCGACGAAGCCTTTGGCTTGCGCGTGCAGGACCATTTCCGTTTTGCCATTGCGCTCGGCGAGGCGGACCGTAGTCAACGCCTCCAGCAAGGGCTTGCCACTCTCATCCAGCGCTGTACTCACGAAGGCGAGGCGTTCGGTCGGAACAACCTCTGTGAACTCGCCTGTCATCGGGTGGTCGGCGCGCCCGATCATCTTCGCGATCTCGGGCGCAGCCCGCATCACGATGTGAATGCGCCCACCCGGCCGCGCGTCCCATTCGCACATGGGATTGCTGAAACCGCGCGGTCCCCACCATTGCGCGATGTGCGCAGGCTCTGTCCACGCCGCCCAAACGAGAGACAGCGGCGCGTTGAAGGTGCGGACGATTTTCACTTCGCGTTCGAGAGCCATGACCCAATCCTTTCTCCGTTGTCTGTTATTGCCGTTGCGCCAGGAATTGCGTGAAAGCATCCAGTGCGCGATTCCACCCCGCCCGGTGTCCATCGCGGGTTTGCGTGGTTGGGAACACACCCTGCTGCAACGTTAACCGCGTTTTGCCCGGCGCGATTTCCTCGAAGGTGACGGTGACAAGCGTTTCGGCATCGCCAATTCCCACGTCTGTTTCCCAGGCGAAGGTGAAGGAGAGCACCTCCGGCGGCTTAACCTCACGGTACACGCCGCGCTGCCGCAGCTCCTTGCCTTCGTACCGCATCACATTGCGCCATGTACCACCCACGCGCAGATCCGAGCGCATGGATTTCATCGGATGTCCCGCCGGGCCATCGAAGTGGTGTGCGTGATTAAACTCGATCCACGCGGCCCATACTTTGTCGCGCGGCGCATCGAACAGGCGGGTGACGGTGAGCACGCGGTCGTCGCCGATGGACGGATTCAAATTCGTGCTCATGCTTCTTCTCCGTGAGACGAAAGATATTTGGCGAAACGGTCGAAGCTGCCGTTCCAGCCCACGCGATGCCCGTCGCGATTTTCCTTGGTGTTGAAGACGCCCTGACGGAACTTCATCAGCGTCTTGCTGCCGCGCTCGGCGAAATCGATTTCCACCAGCGTCTCGGGGCCGCGCGATCCGTCGTCCTGGTCCCAGTAGAAGGTGAAGGCGAGGCGCTCCGGCTCCCTCACTTCGCGGTATTCGCCGCCCTGGCCAAGCTCGCGGCTGCCGTCCGTCGCGCGCAGCCGTCCGCGCCATTTGCCGCCGGGCCGCACATCGGCGTCGTGAAACACAGACGGATAATCCGGCGGCCCCATCCAGTTCGCCGCATGGCGCGGATCGGTGAACATCTTCCACACCAGCGCGCGCGGCGCGTTGAATTCGCGCTCGATCGTCAGCACGTGGTCGTCCTGCGCGGTGGCGGCATTACCCATTGCCATTGTCGGTCTCCCTGCTTTGCAGCTCGCGCAGGTAGGCATCGAGGCGGTCGAACCGCTCCTCCCACATGCGCCGGTTCTGCTCGATCCAGTCGCTGGCGGTTTTCAGCGCCTCCGGCTTCAGCTTGCAGACCCGCTGCTGTGCCCGCTTCTCGCGAATGATGAGGTCCGCCGTCTCCAGCACCTTCAGGTGTTTGGAGATGGCGGGCAGCGACACCTCGAACGGCTCGGCCAGCTCACCCACGGTGGCTTCGCCCAGCGCCAGACGCGCCAAGATGGCCCGGCGGGTCGGGTCGGCGAGGGCGGCAAAGGTGTGATCGAGCTGCTGCATGTTAACTGGCAAGTTAAATAACCAGTCGGTTAAATGCAAGCCATATCATTCGGGCCAGACGCATAGCTGCCATGCGTCTTGCGCTATTCCTCATTTGTTCTCATTGGGAACACTAGAAGAACGCAATCAGAGGAGAAGCCAATGGTGTGGATGAAAGATGCTCTGGCGGCAGTGGGCCTGTTCGCCTTCATTTTGTGGTCGTTCGCGGCGGCGCATGTGGCGGGTGCGGCGCTCGGCTGAGATCTGTGGATGGCGCAAAGCCGCCGCATCCAAAGCGCGCCGCATAACCCATACTTCGGGCGAGAAGGAGAATCGCTGAATGACGGGTCCGCGCAAACTGGCCGGTTTTGTCCATCTGCGGGTGAAGAGCGCCTATTCGCTGCTGGAAGGCGCCATTCGCGCGAAGGAATTGGCGAAACTGGCACGCGACAACGCCATGCCGGCCGTGGCGGTAACGGACGCTAACAATCTCTTCGGCGTTTATGAAATCAGCGAAACCCTGGCGAAAGCCGGTGTGCAGCCGATTGTCGGCTGTCTGCTCGCGGTGGAATTCGATCCGCCGCAGCTGGGCGGCACGATGGCGCGCCAGCGCCCGCCCATGCTGCCGCTGCTCGCGCAGAACGATGTCGGCTATCGCAATCTCACCAAGCTGCTGAGTGCGGCGTACCTCTCGGTTGAGCCCGGCGACTGGCCGCATGTCAAACCGGAGCTGCTGGCGGCGCACGCGGATGGCCTGATCGCGCTCACCGGCGGCCCCGGAGGGCCGCTCAACCGTCTCATCGTCGAGAACCAGATGGAAGCCGGGGAAACCCTGCTGGATCGGTTGGCCGCGATGTTCGGCAACCGGCTCTATGTCGAATTGCAGCGACACGGATTGCCGGAAGAGCGTGCGGCCGAAGCCAAGCTGATTGACCTTGCTTACGCCAGGCGCCTGCCGCTGGTCGCCACCAACGATGTGCATTTCGGAGCCGCCGATATGTACGAAGCGCACGACGCGCTGCTCTGCATTGCGGAAGGCACGTTCGTTTCGCAAGCCGATCGCAAGCGCCTCACCCGCGAGCACCGCTTCAAGACGGCGGAAGAAATGGCAGTGCAATTCGCCGATCTGCCGGAAGCCATCGAGAACACCATCGAGATTGCGAAGCGCTGCGCCTTCCGGCCGAAGAAGCGCGCACCAATTCTGCCGAAATTCGTGCCGGAGTCCGGCCGCACGCCGGCCGACGAATTGCGCGCGCAGGCGGAAGAAGGACTGACGCGGCGCCTCGCCGCACATGGTCTGTATGCGGACGAACAAGTCTATCGCGACCGGCTGAATTTCGAGCTCGATGTCATCATCGGCATGGATTTTCCCGGTTACTTCCTGATTGTCTCGGATTTCATGAAGTGGACGCGGGCGCACGGCATTCCGGTTGGCGTGCGCGGCTCTGGCGCCACCTCGCTTGTTGCCTGGTCGCTCGACATCACCAATCTCGATCCGATCCGCTTTGGTCTGCTGTTCGAGCGCTTCCTCAATCCGGAACGCATCTCGATGCCGGATTTCGATATCGATTTCTGCCAGGAGCGCCGCGATGAAGTGGTACGCTATGTGCAGCATAAATATGGCGAGGACCGCGTGGCGCACATCATTGCGCTCGGTTCCTTGCAGGCGCGCGCGGCGGTGCGCGATGTTGGCCGCGTGCTGCAGATGCCGCTTGGGCTCGTGGACAAGATCGCCAAGCTCATTCCCAATCCGCCGGGGCGGCACATCACGCTGGACGATGCCATCGCAGGCGAGCCGCGGCTGCAACAATTCCGCGAGCAGGAGCCCGCGACCGAGCAGCTGTTTTCCATCGTCTCGAAAATCGAGGGGCTTTATCGCCACGCGTCTACCCACCCGGCTGGCGTGGTGATTGGAGACCGGCCGCTCGACGAGATCGTGCCGCTCTACCGCGATCCGCGCTCCGAGATGCCGGTGACCCAGTTCGATTATGAGGATGCGGAAAAAGCGGGCCTGGTGAAATTCGACTTCCTCGGCCTGAAGACGCTCACCGTCATCGCCAAGGCGGAAGAGCTGCTGAAGAAGCGCGGTATCGAACTGGACACGCAGAACATCGATTTCACCGACCGCGCCACCTTCGACATGCTGGCGCGCGGCGAAAGCGTGGGCGTGTTCCAGCTGGAAGGTGCAGGCATGCGCGATCTGATGCGCAAGATGAAGCCCGACCACATCAACGATCTGGTCGCGCTTGTCGCGCTCTACCGCCCCGGCCCGATGGATTCCATTCCGAAATACATCGCCGTCAAAAACGGCAAGGAGCCGCCGGAATATCTGCACCCCACGCTTGAGCCGATCCTGAAGGAAACCTACGGCGTCATGACGTATCAGGAAGACGTCATGAACATCGCCCGCGAGCTGGCCGGTTATTCGCTCGGCGAGGCCGATCTGCTGCGCCGCGCCATGGGCAAGAAAATCGCTTCCGAAATGGCGGTGCATGAAGAGCGCTTCATCCGCGGCGCCGGCGAAAAGGGCATTCTGAAGGGCATCGCGCAGCAGATTTTCGAGCAGGCGGCGAAGTTCGCGGGCTACGGCTTTAACAAAGGCCACGCCGCGGCGTATGCGCAGGTCGCGTATCAAACCGCCTATCTGAAGGCGAATTACCCGGTCGAATTCCTCGCCGCGTCGATGACGCTCGATATCGGCAACACCGACCGGCTGAACGTGTTCCGGCAGGAAGCGCAGCGCCTGAACATTCGCGTGGCGCCGCCGGACATCAACCGCTCGGAAGCGTATTTCGGCTGCGATGCGGAAGCCGCTGTCATTTACTACGCGCTGTCCGCCGTGAAAGGCGTCGGCAAGCAGGCGATGGAGCACGTGGTGGAGGTGCGGCGCGCCGGCGGTGAATTCGCCAGCCTCGCCGATTTTGCCCGCCGCGTGGACCCGCGCCTGGTCAACAAACGCGCGTTCGAGAGCCTGGTGCGCGCGGGCGCGTTCGACGCGCTGAATGCCAACCGCCGCCGTCTGGTGGAATCCGCCGACGCCATTCTCAACCACGCGGCGCGCAGCACGCAGGATCGCGAAGCCGGGCAGGCGACCTTGTTCGGGGAAGTCGCGGCGCAGTCCGACGATCTGCGGCTTGCCGACGTGAACGACTGGCTGCCGCACGAGCGGTTGAGCGAAGAATTCGCCGCCATCGGCTTTTATCTCTCCGGCCATCCGCTGGATGGGTACGAGGCCGCGCTGAAGCGATTGGGGGCAATCACCTTCGCCGCCATCCAGGAAGACCGTCGCCGCTCCGGCTTCCGGGCGCAGATTGCGGGCACGATCATCCGCAAGCAGGAACGCCGCGGCCGCAGCGATCAGCCTTATGCCTTCATCTCGCTGTCGGACACCACGGGCATGTTCGAAGTGATGGTCTTCTCCGAAGTGCTTGCCGCGGCGCGGCCGTTCCTGGAGCCGGGCAAGTCCGTGCTGTTC